>JAGQJP010000398.1 GCA_020430585.1 Myxococcales bacterium
CGGCGATCGCCGTATACCCATGAACCGTCGAGAACACCGCCGGGAGCGACGTGCGCACGCGCCGCCACGTCGCCTCGGCGAAGCGCCACGCCGCATCCCGGTCGCCCTCGCGCAGGGCGGCAAGCGACGAGAGACCGAAGCAGATCACCTCGGACGGAATATCGTGCGCGTCGGCGAGTAGCGCACGCGCCTGCTCCAGGCGCAGCTGGGCGTCGCGGGACTCCTCCAGCGACAGGAGCGCACGCGCCGCGGCGTAGAGTCCCCACGCCTGGTGCTGACCGCTCGACCGCTTGCGCGCCGACTCGGCGATCGCCTCGTAGCGGCGAACGGAGTCGCGCAACCGGCCGATGTAGCACTCGTAGTGGCCGACGATCGTCTCCACGGTCTCGATCTCTTGGGGATCGCCCATCGATTCGGCCAATCGCCGAAAGCGCTCGACGTCTGCGGCGACGTCGGCGAAGCGCGCCGAGCCCAACAAGAAGGCGTGTCGAGCGTAGCCGCTGAAGACCAAGCCGTGTAGATCATGGGTCCGCGTGGCGTTCTCTTCGGCCTTGGCGAAGTATCGCTGGGCCGCTCGCTCCATCCGATTGAGGGCGAGCACGAAGCCCAGCATCGAGTACGTGCGGGCGACGGGCGCCGAGTTTCCGCCCCGCTCGGCGAAATTGACCGAGAGCAGGCTCGAAACGACCATCGGCAACGGCTCGAAGCCATAGTAGAAGCGCTCGGCGAGCCGCTGCGCGGCAAGAGCCGTCTCGCCGATCTGCGCATCGGAGAGCTGCCCTCGCGGTGTCGCGCGCGGCCAAACCCGACGCACTGCGTTGAGGGCGAGTTGAATCGCCCAGCCCGCCGCGCTCTTCGGCATCGTCCAGCCGCCGAGGCCGAGGGCGCTCTCGGCGAGATCGACCGCCTGGGAGAGCTCACCGATCGCGAAATGTGCATCGGCCATCTGCCGCAAGCGGCGAATCGTGCGCCCGACCAGCTCGTCCGAGGGAGCGCCGCGCTCGTCGATCGACGCCGCCCGCTTCAAGTAGGCGAGCGACTCTTTGTGCGCCCCCGACTTGAGGGCGTGCTCACCCGCGCGGTCGAGGTATTCGCGGGTCTTACGCAGATCGCCGACAACGCCCCAGTGCTGAGCCAGCGCGGGAAAGAAATCGGGTCGGAGCCCGGCGCCAGAGCGCTCGAGCGCCTCGGCGACGACGCGATGGTATCGCGGAAGCTCGTGCCGTTCGATCGCGCGGTACACGTTGTCTCGCAGCTGGTCGTGACCAAAGCGCAGGCCACCACTTGCCGTCTCGACGAGGATCTGTGCGGCCAGCAGAGCACGGACGTGTTGCGCGGCGGTACGCTCGTCGTCGCCAGCCACGTGGGCGAGCAATTCGGGATCGGTGTCGTGGCCGACGACGGCAGCGATGTAGAGCAACCTGCGCTCGTCGTCGGAAAGGTGCGCCAGCCGTCTCTCGATGATCGCCTGCAGGCTTCCGGGTAAGGGCAGCGCGGGGTACCACGGATCCTCGGCGTCGGCGCCCTCGTCGAGATGCCAGCGGCCAGTGGCGTCGCTCGCGATCAAGCGCTCTTCCGCGGCGGCTCGAAGGTACTCGGCGACAAAAAAGGGGTTGCCATGCGATTGGCTGCGCAGATACTCGACAAATGGCGTCGGTGGCGACGCCACATCCAGCAGTTCGCGGACGAGGGCGGCGATCGACGAACCATCGAGGCCGTCGAGATCGACCGTCGTGACTCCACTCGCGTCGTCGCCGAGCAGCGCGCCGACGCTCTCCCCCTCGTCGCTCCGCGCGGTGGCGATCACCATCAGCGGCAGCCGATGGAAGCGCGGCGAGAGCAAACGCTTCAGCGTTTCGAGCGACAGCTCGTCGGCCCACTGGAGATCGTCTATGACCAGCAGCATCGGGTCTTCGGTGACGAACGACGCGATCGTCTCTTCGATCGCCGTCAGGATGCGTCCGCGCGCCGCGCCAGCGGGCAGCTCGGCCGGGACGGGTTGCTCGCCGACGCCGGGCAATTCGGCGAGGGCCGGCTCGAAGAGCGCGAGGATCGGCCCACGATTGCGCAGCAGGCGCATGGTGAGCGCATGCCCCTCCGATTGAGCGCGGTCGGCCAACATTCGCAGAAAGGGCCGGAGCGCGTGCAACGGGGTGCCGCCGAGATCACCCGTGGTCTGGGAGCGGCGCGGCGCTTCGCAAGCGGCTGCCACGACCGTCACCTGGTGCAGAATCGCCCGTCGAGCGACCTCGAGGGCGAGGCGCGTCTTCCCTACCCCGCTGGGCCCCGAGAGCGCTACGAACGCCCCATGCCCGTCGCGGGCGCGCGCCAACATGTTGAGCAAGCGATCGAGCTGAAGCTGTCGACCGTGGAAGCTCGGCCGGCAGAACTGCGGCGACCGGCCTCCGCCGATGGCCACCTGGCGTGAGGCGACAGCTGGGTCGAGGCGACCGAGAAGCTCGAGCACGCGGCCGACCTGGGCGATGCGGTGCCGCGGTTTCTTGGCCAACAGCCCGTGGATCAGCTCCTCGAGCACGTCGGGCGCGCCTTCGACGACGTCGCTCAGCCGCGGTGGCGACGCGTGGAGATGCATGCGCACGACGTCCATGTGAGCCACGGCGAAGAACGGCACGCGACCGGTGAGGAGCTCGAAGAGGATGCAGCCGAGGGAGTACAGGTCGCTGCGGGCGTCGCCCCAATCCCCCAAGAGGTGCTCCGGCGCCATGTAGCTCACCGAGCCGATCCGCGGGTCGGGGACGTCGAGCACCTCGCGGCGCCCGGCGACGGCGGTGCGAGCGACAATGCCGAAATCGACGAGCACCGGTAGCATCGACTCGCGCAACAATACGTTGGCTGGTTTCAAGTCGCGGTGCACGAACCCTTTGGCGTGAAGATAGTCGAGGGGCTCGCAGAGGCGCGCGGCCAGAGACAAGACCTGGCCCAGCTCGCCGGCGGCGATCGGCGAGCGTCCTGCCGCTGTACGCTCGGGCTCGGACGGCTCGCTCGCTCGTTCGACCGAGACGCCGCGCATTGCATCGGCATATTCGCGACTCTGCGGGGCGAGCCGGGTGGTCGATTCGTCGATCGACTCCGGATCGTCGCGTCCCCAGAGTCGATCGATGAAGCGTTCCAGGCTCACGCCGCTGACGAGCTCCATCGCGTACCAGGGGCGTCCTCTCTCGACGCCCTGATCGAGAATGCGCGCGATCGCTGGGTGCTCGATCTGTTGGAGAGCGAAAATCTCTCGACGCAGCCCGACGAGATCCTCTCGCCGAGCGACGGCGACGGTCTTGAGCGCCACGCGCACACCGGACTCGGCGTGCTGCGCCTCGAAAACGACCCCCATGCCACCGCCGCCGATCGAACGAAGGATTCGATACGGCCCGAGCGTCGTCGGGTCGGGGGGCGGCTGTGGGCGCAGATCAGCCGTTGTCACGTGTCTACCGTGTGATGTCGCATCGTTTTTGTCGTGGTTTGTGCGCCCTCTCGGTCAGCGCTTTCACCATACCGAGAACGGCAGCGACTGGCAAGTGCTTGACGGTAGACGCCGGATAGGGCATAAATAG
>JAGQJP010000399.1 GCA_020430585.1 Myxococcales bacterium
GCCCCTTCGTTCAGCCCACTTCGAATAGCCTAACTTACAGAAACGCCGATTGCGTGTCAAGGAGGGCTACATCTCGAATTTCTTGCCCGGATTGCGCAACTCCCAGGCTTTGATCGCGTTCTGGAGGGACGGCGGCATCCGGTTGAGATCGAGGGGCTTGTGATCCGAGGATGTCGGTGGCGTGTAGCGGCTCGGACCGTTCGTCATCTTGGAGGGCTTCATCGAGATCGTGTTCGACGGCGCGGTGGGACCCGTCCCGGTCGGCGCCGGCGACGGCGACGGTGTCGGAGTCGGGCTCGGCGACGGGCTCGGGGAGGGGTCCGGCGACGGAGTCGGCGCTGGCGTGTTGTTCGCCGTTGGGCTCAGCGACGGTGCCTTGGGTTCGAAGAAGACCAAGCGCGCCATCCCCTCGGAGTTTCGATTGATGTAGAGCGTCGGCCCGCGGTAGTCTTCGCTGCGGGCATTGCCGAGCTTCGCCTTCGAGAGCACCTTGAAGCCCCGCCCCTGATTGACGACGATGTACTCGTCGGTGCGCAGCTGATAGAACCGTGCGACGTCGGCGAGTGGCAGCAGCGCTTCCATCGTGATCAGACTACTCTTGCGGCCGCTGCGCTTCATCCCCTTGGGCACGAGAAAGGCGAAGATCCGGATGCCACTGCTCTTCAGCCGACCGGGGCTCGAGTAGAGCTCTTCGCCTCGCCGACGATCGCTCGTCTTCGTCTTCGGCGCCTTGGTCGGCGTCTCCTCCTTGGGAACGTAGACACGGATCCGCTGCTCTGGCGCGCGGCGGCCGCAGCCGAAGGCGACGACGAGCGTAGCAGCCAACAGTGTGATCAAGGCTCGATTCATCGGCAGTGTCCTATAGGATCAGCAAGCTCCACCCGGTCTGGATGATCAGCTTGTTCTTCGGTTTGCGGCCATCGATGGTGTCTTTGTTCATCGTGAACATCTTCTTGTTGTTCGCGCCGCCATATTTGACGCCGCCCGTATTCGTCGTCGATGTCGTGCTCTTGCTGACGACGATCTGCGTCTTTCCGGTGCGCGCGTTCGACAGCTGCACGCCCGAGTACTTGCCCTGGGTCTGGGCATTGTCGTAGTCGACCTCGTCGAAACAGGTCGGACGCTGCACGACCTTGGGACCGTTCGGCCGCGTGTTCGGCAGCTCTTGCCAGCGGTTGTTGCTGCCGGGCGAGGCGGTGTCGAGCAGACCGAGGGGCAGCCCGTTCGAGTCGGCGACGACGTAGTTCACACCGTAGAGGTACCCCGTTCCGATGTCGCAGGCGGCGAGGCCGGCGTTGGGCAGATAGGTCGTCCAATAGGCGATCCCGCCGAAGACGATCGGCGTATAGGTCAGCATCTCGCCCTGCTTGAGACGATAGCGCCAGTGCTCCTCGGTCTCGAGCGTCGCCGTCCCATCGGAGCTCGGCAGAAGCTTTTCGCTGAAAGAAAAGACCACGTTTTTATATGGAAAATAGCCTTCGGTCGCGAGATTCCCCGTGCCGCCGATCACCGTCAGTAGCCCGCGACCGCGAATCGTCAGCGCGGGAGCGTAGTTGATCGGCCGCCGCTCGACGGCGGTCAAGGCATAGCGGAAGGTCGAGTCGTTCGGATCGTAGAAGGCGTCGAACATCATCTTCGCCGTCCAGTTGTCGACGCTGTCGGCATCGTTGGAGGTCACCTTCGTCGGGTCGAAGCTGGCGACACCGAGACGGAACATACGCCCCTTGGCATCGCCGAAGAAGATCCGACTCATCAGCGTATCGGTGAAGGTGTTGTAGCCCGCTGGCGTCCCCGTCAGATCGGCGTCGAAGGGCACGCGGGTCGTCGACGAAGGGGTCGGATAGTAGCTGAGCACGACCTTGAGCGGCGCTCCGTCGGAGACGCGCAAGACGTAGATCGCCCGGCCCCCGAGGCGATAGTCGACGCCATCTTTTTGCCGTGTCAGGGCGTAACCGGTCGGAATCACCGTCACCGCCTCGGTGAAGGACTGGCCGTTGACGACGCGGAAGATGTTGCCGATCTCCGGCTGGACGCTCATCGAGCCGAACTCACCGAATTTACGCGCGATCACGTTAGCGTTGTCGTTTTCCCAATCGATCGGCGCCTCGTAGCAGACCCACTCGTCGTCCACCTGATCGCCGGCGGTGCCCTTCTCGGCGAGCCAGCAACGACGGCCGGGACGGGTCTCCCAGCGCACGAAGAAGTTGTTCGGATCGGTGATGTCCAGAGCGAAGCAGCACTGGCTGACGCTGCCCGTGCAGCCGACCATCACGGTTCGCCACTCTTCGGAGGCCTTGTTCACGCCGCTCGTCGCCGTCAACGTCGAAAGCGAGACCTTGTAGCGCACGTGGCGCACGTTGAACTTGCCCCCCATCAGGTTGATGTCGCCACCGCTCTGCCACTGGCGCAGATATGGCTGCAGACAACCAGGAACGTACGACCAGATCACGGGACCGAAGTCCTCGCTCGACCCACCATCCCAGCTCAGTTTGTGGGCCACGACCTTTCCGTCGGCCGTCAGCGCGTAGAGCATCGTCGGATCGTTCTTGCGCTGCTCTTTGAAGAGCTCGAACGAGGCGTTGTTGATGTCGGCGATCGGCGGCTCGACGATCTCGGCGTGCGTCACGGGGCCATAGCCGTCGGGCCAGCGGCGTGACGTATTGCTGGCGACGATCTCGGCCCAGAGCGCCTTCTTCTTGTCGGCGCACTCGCTCCAGTTGGTGTAGTCGACTGTCGCGTTCTGCGGCTTGACGGTCGTCCAGTCGACGCTGGGTGGCGTGCTCGACTCATCTCCCGTCTTCGACGTGCCGTCCGAGACCGTGCCGCCCGTGACCCAGTTCGTCGCGTCCTTGCAGGGATCGGTCGACCCGATCCCGAGCTGGGTCGTCGTCTCGTTCGTAATCGTCGAAGGGACGAGGTCGAGCAGCCGAGTCAAGTACTCCTCGCCCCAGATCAGCACCGAGAGGTTGGTGCTCGAGATCGGCTGCATATCGTTCGAATCGCCCGTGCGCGTCGACAGCGTCGAGCGGCCTCGCGTCCCGCGGTGCTGAATCGGGGTGTAGATCGTCGGATTCCAACCCGAGAGCATCTTGTCTCGATAGTTGTCCGTCAGGCTGTAGGTCTCGCAGGGCTGCACCGTTCCGTCGTCGGGCTCACCCGCCGGAGGCGGACAGGTGCAACGGTAGGCGATGCACTGAATCTCGCCCGAGCGGTCGACCGCCGAGTAGAGGTTCTTGCGGTCGCCGTAGTAGCATTCGAACTGCAGATCACGCAGGTTTCCCGTGCGATTGGTGATCAGCGGGGTACCGAAGGTGCGCAGCGAGCCCTGGATGTCGACCATGATCTCCGCCAGCGCCTTGCGCAGGGCGTCACCGTCCGCGGCGTTGTAGAAATCGACGTCGTCTTTGCCTCGTCCAGCCTTCGCCATCTCGGTCAACAGCGACACGTTCTTCTCGGCGTCCGAGAGGGCGTAGCCGATCACGTAGGTCTCGATCCCGAGGTTGAACAGCTCGGTGATCACCTCGGTCGCCGGCCGATTGGCGCCGAGAATGTTCGTCTCGACCCCGTCGGTGATGAAGATGATTCGCTTCAGACGACAGTCGTAGAACTGATCGCCGACGGAGCCGCTGTAGGGCTTCACCTGCGGATCGTTCTTGAAGAAATAGAGGGCGTCCTCGAAGAACGCCGCGATCGGCGTGCTGCCATAGGGGATCAGGTTCTCGATCCGCTGCTCGACCTTCTCGTTGTTGGCGACGATGTCGCTCAGAGCGTCGGTGCTCGAGACGGTGAGCAGCCCCGAGAGCTCGTCCCCGGCGTCGGGGCCGCGCGCCCCGAGGTTGATGCCCGACAGCCCGTGACCGTAGCTGAAGCCACAGTTGTTATTGTTCGAGATGCAGGTCTCCGGGTCGGTGGTCATGAAGGCGAACTTCACGACTTCCTTGTACTTGTCGATCATCCCGTCGGTCGCCCGGGTGCCGCCGAGCTTCCAGTGCTCGAGGGCGTAGTTCGTCCAATACGGGCCGATTCCGCTCCCCGTGCGCGGCGTCTGCGTGCAGGTCGGCGAGGCGATGCTACCGGTGAAGACCTGTTGGGCGATGTGTAACCGAGGCGGGGTCGCCAGACACGTCGCCTCGCTGTCGACGACGTTGCCATCCTGTGTGAGCAGCATGCTGCCCGACCCGTCCCACATCAAGAGCACGATCGGCGGCGGTGCGTCGGCGGCCCAGCCCGGGCTGGCGAAAAGGACGACGGCCAAACAGACGATTGCGTGTGTCATTCTCGATCGCATACTCAAACCCTCCTCACCTCATCAATACTTGCAGGTGAGTGGACCTACGAACGCGTAGGTCGTCAGGACTTTCTGGCTGGAGACGAAGGTGCTCGGCACCGTCGCGGTGAACGGCCCGAACTCGGCCTGCGTCCGCCAGCGAAACCGTTTGAAACAGAACCCGGCCAGGCTGAAACCCGGCATCCGGTTCGTGTCGACCGGGTCGGAGAGCTCGGTCAACCAATTGACGTACCCCGTCGTCGGGATCGATTGGCCGAACGAGCCGTTCAGCGACGTGTCGAAGAAGGTCGTCGAGATGTCGGCCATCGTCACGCGGTAGGGCGGCAACGTGCTCTGCGCCTGGAGAAAGGCGACGAACCCCTCGGGGTCCTGAGCGGCTTTCGCCAGCGCAGCGATCAGGCCCGCCTCGGCGACGTTGAGCGTGACCTTCGATAGACGCAGGCTACCCGTGTAGACCGTCTCGAACTGGGTGTGCCGCATCGTCAATAGGCCCGTCGAGATCAGCGCCATGAAGAGCAGCATCGCGACCAGCACGATCGAGCCCTTCTCGTCCCCTACCACGCGCTGTGTGCGGGGGCTGAAGAGTCGACCGTTTCCGATTTTCTGGTTCCACTTCATCGAGAGCTCCTCGGTGCCTCCGCGATCACGGAAGCCCGGACTTCAAATTTCGTACCGAAAGACTGCGCAGCTCCATCTTGCTCGCCACCGTCAAGACCCGCGACGCACCCTGCAGCTTGGGGAGCGTCGTGAACGAGACCAGCGGTGCATGTTGAACCTTCTTCGGCTCGTGGCTGAGCGAAAAGTCGTGCGAGTCGGAGCGGACCGTCAACACGAGCGTGAAGAAGCGCAGGTTCTCGGGCGCCGGGTCGCCCGACGAGCCATTGTCCTTGCCCAGAATACCGTCGTCGCCGTCGTCGAGAACGTCTTCCAGCTTGCTCTTGGAGCGATCGAGCACGGGCAGCTTCCGCGTCAAGTCGGAGTCGAAGACGAAATCGTAGACCTGTAGATCGACGACGTTGTCGGCGATCACCGTCACGCCACGGTCGCGCACCGTCGTGCCGTCTTGCTTGAGGTACTCGCGAACGAGCAATGTGCGCTTGTTCGTGGTGTCCGCGGGATCGAAGATGATCCGATAGCGCACGTAGTCGATGACGTTGGCCAGCTGATTCTCACCGAGGCCATCGACGCCGCAGGGCTGGAGATCGCTCACGATCGGCGGATTGCCATCCAGCGTGACGGTGCGCGCGCTCGCGCTGACCGACGTGATCTTGTAGACCATCTCGTACTGGTCGTGGTTGACCAGACGCAGGAACGAATCGATCGTGAAGATCCGCGCGAACTCCTCGTCGGTGAAGTCCCCCTTGATCTTCACGGTGTTGCCCGTAACATACTCGGTGAAGAAGGACTGACCGATGCGGATGTCGCCCCACAGATAGATCGAAACCGGGATCACATAGGGGTTCTTGTTGTCGAACTTACCCGAGAAGATCGGATTGTGCTCGAGACGGATCGCGCGATGAATCGAGGGCGGCTTGGGACACACCGCCGAGTCGCTGAGTGTGTTCGGGCTCGCCTGGAAGCCGGCGTTCTTGACGTCGGTCCGCAGCTGCTCGAGGGCGAAGCGGATATTCGCCTGCATCGTCACCATGTCGTCCTGAACTTTGTACAGGCGCGTGCTCTTGTCGAAGAGCTGGTAGATCGAATAGAGCAGCAGCGACGTGAGGAAGAGCACGATCAGCAGCTCCAGCAGCGTGAAGCCCCGGGCGTCACCGAGCGACGGACGACCGCTTCGGCTCTTCTCTTCTGGTAGTAGAACTCGCATCGAACCTTACTCCACAGCGATATTCGTGTTCTGCATCACGGTGCTCGAGAGCGTCACGAACTCGACCATTCCGAGATCATCCGCCATCCCGCCGGTGTTGCCGCTCGGCGGTGCAGGACAGCTCTTGTACTTGTTCCAGTTCGCCCGCGCGAGGGGCCACATCACCCGGACGTCGATCCGCATCAGGTAGTCGGGGATCAACCAGGTGAAGCGATAGTGCAGGCAGTACTTCTTGTTCCCACCCTCGAGCACCGACGAGACCGACGGGTTGAAGAGCGCGTCACCACAGAGCGCGTTGGTGCGTTTGTCAGAACCCGCCGTCGGCCCGGCGACGAGCCAGTTCGTCTGAGAGCCCGCCGTCTTGCTGCCCGGCAAATTCTTCAGATAGGTCCAGCTGCCGGCCGCGTTGAGCGGATTGTTCAACGTCCACGTCAAAGCCTCCTCGCGAACGCTCTCGATGAAGTGCTGGGCGCAATTGAGACCGAGAACGGTGTCCTGTAGCGAGCGAGTCTGCATGAAGCCCGAGGTCTGCAAACTGGTCAGCCCGACGAAACCGATCGAGACGATGAAGATCCCCATCATCACTTCGATGATCGTGTAGCCCGCCCGCTGGCGAAGCGTTCGCGTTCGCAATTTCATTCGACGACCTCCGTGCGCACACGTCCGAAATAGTTGATCCGAATGCGGTTGATCATCCGCTCGTTCGTGGTCGTTCCGCCCACGGTGATCACACGGTAGAGGATGTCGTCGCCCATCATCTTGTCGGTGTTGGTCGCCGCCACGGGAGCCGAGGTATCGGTCTTGAAGATCTCGCCGTTGGGCCGAATGCAGAACGTGTTGTTCCCCGTTCCGTTCAGCGATGCCGGCGTCTCGAGCATGATGATCGTGTTCGG
This sequence comes from Myxococcales bacterium, assembly GCA_020430585.1. GTDB lineage: Bacteria > Myxococcota_A > UBA9042 > JAGQJP01 > JAGQJP01 > JAGQJP01. The sequence goes on from JAGQJP010000399.1 coordinate 7,004, forward strand.
AAACAGGGAGTTGATCACGAGGCGACGGACACCCGCATTACCCGCGGTGAAGCTCGCCCGACGACACGTTCCGTCGGCGCTCTCGTTGATTCGCACGATGTTCTCGCCGCTGCCCGCCGGTCCGAGCGCGGCGACGGGCACGATCACGACTTCGAATGCCCGGTTGCGCTGCGAGGCCATCATCCGAGCCCAACTGATCATGTCGACGATTTCGTTCGTCGCGCGTTTCAGCTCACGATTGGGCGTGGTAGAGTTGAGGACGGACATCGAGGCGAACATCATGATCGAGATCACGACCAACGCGGCCAAGAGCTCCAGCAATGTGAAGCCCCGCTCGCGCTCGGCTCGGGCCGGCGTCCGGCTCTGCTGTTGGCTCGGAATTCGTTGCATCGGCTGCTCCATGGGGCGCTTGAGAGCAAGAACCATGCCACCGACGCCGTTGGCCCCCGGCGTCCCTCTGGTGCGCCTTTGCGCTCGGAGGAGCCCGGCGTTTGCCCGACGCGACGCGGCGCGCGCCGAGGGCCGAATCGCTCGCAACATTTTTCATAGCGACCGCGTCGCCGCCGCAAGGGGCAGGAACGCCTAGGCTCGTTTCGCCTCAATACGCGAGAATTTTTCGCATTCCTATCGCGTTGCGCTTTGACGCGACGAAACGTTCACCCTGCAAACTTTTCACAGCGCGGGCCTGGGCTCCTTCGCAGAGCGAGGTGGGGTGTGGGATCGGGCTCGTCGCGTCTAAATCCAGTCGGGGATCGACTCGCCGCGCAAGAGGTCGTCGCGCGTCTCGCGCTGGCGAATGACCGCGTAGCGATCGCCGTCGACGAGCACCTCGGCGGCCCGGGGGCGCGAGTTGTAGTTGGACGACATCGAAAATCCGTAGGCCCCCGCGCTCATTACCGCCAACAGGTCGCCAGCGGCGCTCACCTCGAGCTCGCGGTCACGGGCGAGAAAATCACCGGTCTCGCAGATCGGACCGACGACATCCACCGTCTCGGTCGCGCCACCGGACGTGCGCACGGGGATCACCGCGTGGTAGGCGCCGTACAGGGCGGGGCGGATCGCGTCGTTCATCGCGCCGTCGACGATCACGAAGTTCTTCGCCTCCGTCGGCTTGTGATAGACGACGCGAGTCAGCAGAATCGCCGCATTTCCGGCGATCACGCGCCCCGGCTCGAAGACCAGCCTGAGCTTGCGATCGCCCAGCACGTCGAGCAGCGCCGTCGCGTACTCGCCCGGGTGCGGTGGGGTTTCGTCCTTGTAGGTGATCCCGAGGCCACCGCCGAGATCGAGGTGGCGAATCGAGTAGCCCTGCTGATTGACCCAGTCGACGAAGAGCAACAGGCGCTCGAGGGCATGAACGAAGGGCTCGACCTTCGTCAGCTGCGAGCCGATGTGGCTGTCGATCCCCATGATCTCGACGCCCGCGAGGTTCTTCGCCTCGAGCAACAGCCGCCTGGCGTGGTCGATCGCAATGCCGAACTTGTTCGACTTGAGCCCCGTCGAGATGTAGGGGTGGGTCTGAGCGTCGACGTCGGGGTTGATCCGCAGCGCCACGGGCGCCCGCCTACCCATTTTGCGTGCCACGCGATCCAGGGCGAAGAGCTCGGGCTCGGACTCGACGTTGAAGGCGAGGATCCCCTGGTCGAGCGCGAAGCGCATCTCCTCTTCGGTCTTGCCGACGCCGCTGAAGACGACCTTGTGCGGGTCGCCGCCAGCGGCCAAGACGCGGTGCAACTCGCCCGCCGAGACGATGTCGAAGCCCCCGCCGAGTCGGGCGAAGAGTCGCAAGATCGCGATGTTCGAGCAGGCCTTGACGCTGTAACAGATCAGGTGGTCGCAGCCCGAAAAGGGCTCGTCGAAGGCCCGAAAATGGCGCTCGAGCGTGCGCTTACTATAGATGTAGGTCGGCGTTCCGACCTCGTCGGCGATTTGGTGGAGAGAAACCTCTTCGCAGTGTAGCTCTTGCCCTTTGTAGTCGAAGTAGTGCACCGTAAACCTCGCGCGTTCTCGTGTGGTTCGATGATCTCGTCAGCGCCGTTTGCCCTCTTTGGGCGCCTTCGGCGGTACGAACTCGGGGATCGGCGCCGAGTTGATCGGGATCGCCACCGATCGTCGGCTCTCGTTCTTTCGCGGCGAGCCGTCGACGGCGCTGACCGCCAACTCGTGCGGTCCCGCCGAGCGGGAGAGCGTAACACAATAGCGCGTCTCCGGCA
>JAGQJP010000400.1 GCA_020430585.1 Myxococcales bacterium
ACGGTCGGCCCCCTCTCGCCCGACGAGGCGCTGGCGATGGCTCGACAGCTCTTGCGCGACTCGACGCTCACGGGCGGCCAGACCGCCGAGGAGCTCGCCCGCGAGTCGAGTGGGATACCCTTGTTCCTCGCCGAGCTGGTGCGCTACGCCCGCGAGAAGTCGGGCGATTCGACGCAGCCGACGAGCGAGGACCCGGAGACGACGCTCCAGAGCCTGCTCGAGATCCGCCTCTCTCGCTTGCCCCAAAACTCGCTCAAGCTGCTGCGCGTGCTCTGCATCTTCGGCCAGCCACTCGCCGTCGGTCAGGCGTATCAAGCCGCCCGCCTCTCCGACTCGGATCGGGAGCCCCTCAACCGCCTCGTCAACGATTCGCTGGTGCGCTTCACCCGCCAACGCCGTGACTCCGAAGAGGTCGAGCCGCAACACGATCGAATCCGTGAGACCGTGCTGTTTCAGATGTCGGAGTCGGACGTCCGCGGGATCACCCGCTCTCTGGCGGAGTCCTTCGAAAAACTCGACACCACCGAGCCCGAGATCTTGGGGCAGTTCTACGAGCGCGTCGGCGACGCGGAGAAGACCGCCGTGTACATGGCCCAAGCGGCCGAGAAAGCCGCTGGCCAGCTCGCCTTTCATCACGCGGCGGAGCTTTTTCGGCGGGCGTTGGCGAACAGCAGCACCGTCGAGATGGCGCAACATCTGACGACGCGCCTCGCCGAGGTGCTGATCAGCCTCGGCCGCGGCGTCGAAGCGGCACGCTTGTTTCTCAGCGCCGTCGAGAACGCCGACGAAACCACGGCGATCCATCTTCGGCGACGGGCGGCGGATCAGCTCCTCCGTTCGGGGCACTTCGACGAAGGCATCGCGGCGCTGCGCACCGTGCTCGACGCGCAGAAGCAAGCCTGGCCAGAGACCCCGTCGAAGGCGATCTGGTCGCTCGTGCGCAGCCGAGCCCGCCTCTGGTTGCGCGGCCTGCGTTTCACGCGGCGCCACGAGAACGCGATCGATCCGGAGTTGCTCGAGCGGATCGAGACGACCTGGTCGGCGGCGATCGGGATGAGCATGATCGACGTCTTCCGTGGTGCCGACTTCCAGACCCGTAACCTCCTTTACGCGCTGCAAGCGGGCGATCCCTATCGCGTCTCACGGGCGATGTCGATGGAGGCGGCGTTTGTCGCCTCCTTCGGGCTTCCCTCGCGGGACAAATCGGAGATGCTGATGACCCTCGCCCGCGACCTGGCGGACGAGATCGGCCACCCCCACGCCCGGGCACTCTCGCTCTTGGTCGAAGGCGTCGCCTCGTTCCTCTGGGGTGAGTGGACGCGCTGCTTCAAGTTCTGCGAGCGCAGCGAGAAGATGTTCCGCGACGAGTGCACGGGGGTCGCCTGGGAGCTGGCGAACTGTAAGATCTACAGCTTCGCGTCGCTGTTCTATATGGGCGAGCTCGGTGACATGATGCACGGGATGCCGATCTACCTGCGCGAAGCTCGCGAGGTCGGCGATCTCTACTCGTCGGCGATGCTCCGCACGTTCTTTCACAATGCGGTGCTCCTCGCCGACGACAATCCGCGCCTCGCTCAGCAGAACCTCAAGGAGGTCGGCGAATCCTGGTCCCACGACGGGTTCCACGTGCAGCACTTCTTCCAGATGCTGGCGCAGGCGAGCGTGCTGCTCTACGAGTCGGACCCGATGGCCGCCTGGGACCACATCAACGGCCGACTGCCCGCGCTGCGGAGCTCCCAGCTGCACCGCATCCAGTTCGTGCGCTGCGAGCTGGCCTACATCGTCGGCCGGGTCGCCCTCTCCCTCTCCGCGACGGGCTACGAGCGGGAGGCGATGCTCGGCGTAGCGAGCAAGCAAGCGCTGCTGCTCGAGCGCGAGCGCGCCGATTGGGCCGCACCGTACGCGCTGCTGTTGCAATCCGGCGTTCTCGCCCAGCGCGGGGACATCGAGGCGGCGATCGTCTCCCTCGCCTCCGCCGAGCGGGGTTTCGACCAGCAGTCGATGGCGCTCTTCGGCGCCTGCGCTCGACGCCGCCGAGGCGGGCTGCTACATGGCGACCATGGCCGCAAGCTGGTGCGCGAATCCGAGGCGATGATGTCGACCCAGAAGATTCGCAATCCCCAGCGCTGGACCGAGCTCTTCGTCCCCGGCTCGAGCAACCTCGAGGGCAGCGAGTAGTAGCAACTCAGCGGCATTTGGGCTATTGTGAGTTCGCAGACCACAGTCCGAGCGGGGACCCAACGTTTGAGCGAGCACGACCCAAAGATCCGCAGCCTGCCCCGCCGCATTCTCGGTGGCAGCATCGCGATCGTCGTCGACTTGCTGCTCGTCCTCGCGTCGCTGGTACTCGTCGCCTACTTCTCCATCAACACGCACCTCGGCGGTGAAATCGTCGCCCAGATCCTGCGCCGGGCGCTCCCCTCCGAGGTGGAAATCGGTCGGGTCGGGATCACGCCGACGCTCTCGCGCGTCGTGCTCGTGCACGTCGCCTTCCGCCACCCGGGGGCCAAGAACGAGACGATCACCCTCGACGGAGCGCGCGTGCACCTGCGGATCTGGCCGCTGCTGCGCTCGCTGCTCCTCGAAGAGCATCGGTTGCGGCTCGAGCTCGGGTCGATCGAGCTACTGCGTCCCGACGTGCGCCTCGCCTTCGACAAGAACGGCGCGCTGAAGCTGCTCTCGCTGTTCACCGACGGGAAGCCGTCGAGCGGACCGCCGACGCGGGTGACCCTCGCCTTTCAGCGGATCGTGATCCGCGACGGACGTCTGCGCATCGAGCTGCCCGGGCTGCACAGCGAGCACCGCATCGCCTCGCTGTCGATGCGGATGGGCTTCGAGAACGAGCATCTGGCGTTGCACATCGAGCAGCTCTCGCTGCGGGACAATCGGGTCACGCACTCGCCTGCGCCCACCAAGGACGTTCCGACGCCCAAACCGATCGTCCAGCGTCTGCCCGCGATCGCGATCGAGCGCTTCGATTGGGTCGGCCAGCAGATGACCCTCGGGGGCTTGCGGATGGCGCTCGAGCACTCGACGCTCGAGGCGCGCGGCCGCTTCTCGATCGCCGCCCCATTTCCCCTCGACGTCGAGCTGCGGGCGACGCTCGACAGCCACGAGCCCGCGCTGGCGCGCTACATCGATCGCACCACGGGCCGCCTCACGTTACGAGCGAAAGCGAAGGGATCGCTGGACGCGCTGGATGCCGCGCTGAGCCTCGAGAGCGACCGCCTGCAACGCGGGCGTCTGATCCTGAACAAGCTCGCCTTCGCCCTCGAGGCCTCGATCCGCGCAGACGGCGGCGAGCGACTGGTCGACGTGACGCTGCGCAAGTTGAAGACCGACATCGCCAACGGTCACCTCGAGATCACCAACGCCCGCTATCGCTCACGCTGGCTCAGCAAAAAGCAGACCGCCGTGCGCCACGGCGTGAAGCTCCGCGTCGATTGGTCCGGCCTCGATTTGCAGCTCTTGGTGGGCAACCTCCCGGACTCGCTCCTCGACGACGCGAGACGTCGGTCGCTGCGACACCTGCTCGTCGGTCGCAGCAGCGGCTCCCTCGACCTCGACCGAACGCGGGCGAGCGATGAGCTCGATCTCGCGCTGCGGCTCAAGGTCAGCCGCCACCGCGGGCGCCGTCCGCCGCTCGACTGGCCGATCGCCCTCGAATTGCGTTCCCGCGCCAAGATTCCCCTTGATCCGGGCGGAGCTCCGCGTTTTGACGACCCGACGCTGGCGCTGACGATCCGTTCGCTGCGCCTCGCGCTCGGCTCGGTCACGCTGCGCCTCGACGGCACCCTCGAACCGATCGCCCAGACGATGCGATTGCGCTTCAGCGCCAACGTTCCCAAGCTCGAGGTGTTCTCTGGCATCGCCGGCGCCACGCTGCTCGGATCGCTCGCGTTGACGAGCGGGCGGTTGCGGGGCCACTTCACGAAGCCGAGCGTGCGCGTCAAGCTCGACGCCAAGGGCCTTGGGCTGAATGGGAAGGCGCTCGGCGACGTGAGCGCGAACCTACGCCTCGAGCGAGGATGGCTGCAGCTGGACCCCCTCGAGCTCCATTCTCGCTTCGCCGAGAAGGTCGTCGTCCACGGTCGTGTCGGCCTGTTTCGCGGCGATCTGACCCGCATGCTGCGCACACTCCCGATCCGCGTGGCCAAGCTTCGCGTCGTGAAAGCGAACGTCGGCCGCTTGAGCGGTCGCAAGGATCTCTCGGCGCTGCTCGACCTCGAAGCCAACGGCATCGCCACCGACTCGCGACGGCCGCTGCAGCACCTCAAAATCAAGTCGATCAGCGCGTCGCTGCGCCACATCGCGATCGGTCGCGACCGGATCTCGAAGATCACCCTCGAGGCATCGATCACGGGCACCCGACTGCGCCTCACCAAGCTCCTCGGCGAGCTCGATCGGCCGCAGCACCGGCTCGTCGCCTCGGGCTCCTTCGACCTGAAGACGCAGCTCTTCGACGCCGAGATCGAGATCTCGAAGCTCAACCTCGGCGCGATCACCGCGCTGCGACGCCGTCGACTGCCGGTCTCTGGCGGACTGGCCTTGAAGCTCTCGCTGCGGGGAACGCCGAAGAACGTGCACGCCAAGGGACGAATCGAGGTTCAGCGGCTCGGGTACGACAACCTGCGGTTGGGAAACGCGGTGATCACGCTGACCGATCGAGGCGCGGGTCGAATCGGCATCACCAGCGCGAATCTGTTCGGCCTCGTCCTCGCGCCGACGAGCGAGCTGAAACTTCGGGGTTTCCTCCCCGAGCGGATCCAGGTCAAGCTCGAGGCGCCCAAAGAGCGCCCGTATGATCTGCGCGGGCTGATCCCGAAGCTGACCCACACGCTACGCGTCGCCCGATTCATCGGCTCGATCGAGCTGGGCGTCGACTTGCGTCAGGCGAAGACGAGGATGCACGCGCGAGTCGAGCTGCCGACCAACGGCTTGACGCTGGCGACCCGCGAGGTCGAGCTGACGACGCCGCAGACGACGCCCGCGACGATCGAGTGGAAGAAAGGCTACCTGCGCGTCGCGGGGCTCGAAATTCAGAGCCGCGTGATCGCGTCGAGCGACAACCCACGGCCGAAAGCGATTCCGCGCCTACGGCTCGAAGGCCAATTCAATCCGTCCCAGGGTGTGCTCGACCTGCTCGTTCGTGGATCGGTGGACCTCGCCATGTTGCGACTGCTACCCTCGATCTCGGCCAGTCGGGGCACCCTTGCCCTCGACGTCCAGATCAAGGGAACCCTGCAGGACCCACGCCCCGTCGGTTCGATCACCTTCGGCTCGATTGTCGTCGTCCCGCGGGGACTCGGCCAGGAGGTTCGTATACGCCGCGGTGGCGTGCTGCGCCTGACCAAAGGGCCGCGCTCGGAGCTGATTCGCGCGGCATTCGACCCGGACAAGCCGCTGAAGGTGCGCTTCGGAGACGGCACGCTGCAGCTCGCTGGATTTGCCGACCTGACGACGCGGGGCCCCGAAACGCTCGATCTGCGCCTCACGGGCGCGGGTGTCATGTTTCACAAACGCGGGAGCTTGACGATCACCGTCAGCCCGGACATCACCCTCAAGGGGACGCGCCTCACGTCGCCGACGAAGCGAACGATCGCCGTCCGCGGCGACCTCCAGATCACCGAAGGGCTCTTCGAAAAGAAATCGTCGGGACTGGTCGGCGACACGATTCGCGAAGGCAATGAAGTCTCGTCGCCGATCGAAGAGTCCCTGCCGTGGATCAAGGAAGTGGCGCTCGATCTCCGCGTGCGCGGTGACCGCAACTTCCGGGTGCTGGTGCAAAAGGGCAAGTTCGGCAAGGCGGAGCTCGAGATCAGCACCAACCTGCGGGCCCAGGGAACGATCGCCCACCCGAAGGTCGTCGGCCGGGTCAAGGTCGAGGAGGGCAAGATCTCCCTCGGCGTGCTCCAGCGGGACTTCGACATCGAACGCGGGACGATCGATTTCAACGGGGCGCTCGCCACGCCGACGGTCGACATCGTAGCCTCGACGACGGTGACCTACGAGATCGAGACCGGCAAGCCGGGAAGCGACGATATCGAGGAGAAAGAGGTTTCCGTGCTCGTCCGCGTTCGCGTCACCGGACAGCTGCCCGACAAGTTGCGCGTCTCGTTCTCGTCGCCGAACCGGCTCGACCAGCGCAGCCTGGTCAGCCTGCTGATGTTCGGCCGTCCGATCGAGACCAACAAGGGAAACGCGCTGAGCGCGATGTTGTTGCAGCAGGTCGCCAACTCGATGCCGAGCCTCTTCACCAACCTGATCGGCGAAGTCGACGTGCAGATCCTGCAGAAACTCGGTTACTCGATCTCCTGGGCGAAGTCGATCGGCGCCTTGCGCTTGAAGACCCGCATCACGGAGACGGGCACCGAATCCAAGGTTCAAGCGGGCTTTCGCATTCGCCTCGGCGAACATTGGTGGTTCACTGGGCGTCTGAACGTGAACCGAACCAAACAGACCAACAACTATGACAGCAAGCTGCTCTACCGGATTCCGTTGAACTGATCCCTTGGGGTGGACAGTATTCACGATTGGTGCTTTAATGCGGCCATAGGACGACAAGTGATGATGACACCACGCGCCCGCACAAGCCACAGCGGCCCACTCGTCGATTTCGAGTTTCTGTGGGAGCTGCTCGATCAAGCGCCGGAGTATATCTTCGCCGTCGAGCCCGACGGAACGTTGGTCTACGTCAATCGCTTCCTCCGCGCCCAGATCGGAAGGCGCTGGTCCGACCTCGCCGGTCGCAACATCGCGGACCTATTCCCGAACGACCACGCGAATCGGATGCTCGGCAACCTGAGCAAAGTCAAACAGAGCGCCACTCCGCTCCTCATCACAGGACCCGTCAGCGTTCGCGGTCGGGCGCTGCAGCTCGAGACACTGCTCGTCCCGATACTCGACGAGCAGCGAGTCGTCGTGCGGATCTTCGGCTATTCCCGCGACATCAGCGAGCGACTCGCCACCGAACGGGAGCTGGCGGAGAAGCAGCGACTCGTCGCCGATATCTTCGAAAACCCGCTGATCGGAATCATCGTCGTCGACCGCGCGACGCGGGTCGAGCTGCTCAGCCGCGGAACGATCGAGCTGCTCGACCTCGACGCGCGCGAGATGCCCGTCGCCGGACGCCCTCTCGCCGAGCTTTTGCCCCACCCGCTGCGCGAGAGCTTCGAGTCACTGTTTCATTCCGCACTGAAGAGCGACAGCCGGAGCGAGCGGATCGTGCAGCTCGAAAACGTGCGTGGGGACGGCCAAAAGTGGCGGCGCTTCCAGTTCTATCAGGTCAACGACGCGCACGTCGTCTTGACGATCACCGACGTCAGCGAGCAGAAGCGCTTCGAACGCGAGCTGCAGGGCAGCGAGCAACGCTACCGGCGCCTTTCGGAAGCCGCGCTCGAGGGGATTCTGCTTCACGAGGATGGGCTCGTGGTCGACGCGAACCAGACCCTCTGCGACATGATCGGCGTTCCACACGCCGAGTTGGTCGGGAAAGGGGGCTTCCGCTATATCGACAAGGAATCGATCGATACGATTCGACGCGCGATGGAGCTGCGCTCGGAGGCGCCGTACGAGGCGCGACTCGTGCGCGGCGATGGAACGCGCTTCTGGGCCGAGCTGCGCGGGCGGAGCTATGAATACGACGGACGACAGATCCGCGTGGTGGCGATCCGGGATATCAGCGAGCGCAAGAAACTCGAGGCCGACCTCTTGCGCGCGCAAAAGCTCGAGTCGATCGGCGTCCTCGCGGGGGGAATCGCCCACGACTTCAACAATCTCCTCGCCGGAATCATGGGGCACCTTTCGCTCCTTCGCCACGAGCTGCCGGGTGAAAGCGGCGCCCATCTGCGCG
>JAGQJP010000401.1 GCA_020430585.1 Myxococcales bacterium
AAGCTGAGCCAGCGAAAGAGCTCGCCGAACCCGGGGATCGGCTTCTCGTAGAGCGGCTCGATCGCTTCGGGCGTGATGTCCCGCCCGGTCAAGCCCGTACCGCCCGTCGAGATCACGACGTCCACCTCTGTCGACGCGATCCACTCGGCGACGGTCTCGCGCACCGTCTCGACGCTGTCTTTGATGATCTTGCGATCGGCGAGCTTGTGTCCCGAATGGGCGATCCGGTCGACGAGCAGCGCCCCCGACCGATCGGTGTCGAAGTCACGGGAATCGGACACCGTGAGCACGGCAATCCGCATGGGCATGAACTTGATCGCGGGGTCGATACCGGGCATCTCGTCCTCCTGAGTTTCGCAGTCGAGCCGCACTGGCGAACGTCTCGACGGACGTCGCGGCACCCGACCGTACGGTTTGAGCTACCCGATCTTCTACAACCCCACGGCGCGCTCTGCAAGTGGAGACTACGCCAGCGGCGAGCGATCGCCCGTCGGCGCGAGCGCGACCTCCAGGGGCCGCGCGACATCGGGCTTGCGCACCTTCCAGATCAACCCGTCGTAGATGAAGTGGAGAAACGAGCTGCCGACGATGTATACGCCAAACCACTTGGCGTCCCAACGCAGGCCCCCGTACGAGAAGAGCGCGAGCAGCAACGTAACCGTCGGCACGACGACCCAGTAGCGTCGAACGGCGCGGGCCACGGGAGAGTGGTTTTCGGGAAGACGGCGATACTTCGAGCGGACGAAGGCGTTGACGAAGACGACGTACTCGAGGGCGTGGGAGAAGCCGAAGACGATGTAGGCGGTGATCAGCGAGCGAAGGAAAAGGGCGTAGAGCGCGAGGATCGAGATCGCGAAAGCGACGCGACCGAGGCTCAGACGCTGGCGATTGCGTATCTCCTCGACGGCAAACAGGCCGACGAAGGCCGCAAACAGCGCGGCCGCCAGATCGCGGAGCCAGGGTAGGATCGGCAGCAGCGGCTCGAGGAGCTGGATCGCCCGGCGACCGAAGGCGTACTGCGCCAGGATGCCCGTGCGCTCGCGGGCGAAGACCACGAGCACGACGAGCAGTAGCCCGGACCAGACGAACCCCAGATCGATCCAGCGCTTTCCGTATCCCGCCTTACCGCCGTAGACGCGCAAGATGCCGAACTTCTGAGCGATCGTGTGGTAGATCGTCCAGGCGACGGAGATCCCCGCCAGAACCGTGAAAAAGCTCAGCTGGACGCTCAGCGCCGTGACCGCGACCGCCACGAGCGGCCAGATCACGTACGCCGACTTGTGCTTGTGGAACTCGGCGCGGTCTCCGTAGACCAACAGGAACGTGTAGTGGCGATGGACGTAGTTGACCAGCAAAACGGCGAGGATTACCCACTGGATTCGAGCATTGTAGAGCCGAACGTTACGCTCGGCAGCGAACTGTGCGTCGATGAGCGCCAAGGGCAGGTAGGCGATCAGCCAACCAAAGGCGATCAGCAGCAGGTCCAGCGGTGGACTCGCAACCCACGGGCTCTTCGCGGTGGCTCGGCTCATCGGGGACGGTCGACGCCCTCAGCTGTTCTTGTCGGGGCGTTTGATGCAGTCTTTCGGTTTGCGGTCGGGACGGCTGAGGTGACAGATCGCCTCGAGCATGTCCGGGAGCTCCTTGCCCGCGTTGTCGCGCGCCATCCACTTGGGGAGCTGGCCGGCCATGTCGATGCTCATCTGGTAGCGCGCGAGCGTCGAATGCCCGTCGGGCATCGGGATTAGTTGCCAGGTGCCGAGCGAGTGAGTGACCCGTATCACGCCGCGCGACGGCGGCGGTCCCTGGTCGTTCACCGACCAGTAGCTGAGCCAGGTCGCCGCGCCTTCGCGACCCCATTTCACGAGGAGCGTGAAGTCGCGGTCGCTGATCACGGGCAGGCCGAGACGTTGATAGACCACGAGCCAGTGTTTCCCGCGCTTGAGGACCCGCGCCTCTTTGATCCGCTTGAGCAGGACGATCTGCTTGCGGTAGTTGAGCAGCGCCAGCCGCACACGGTCGGGCGATGCGGGCAGAATCGCCTCGGCGCCGTAGCGCACGATGGTCGAATCTCGGTGTCGATAGATCGTCACGCCCCGCACCCGGTCCACGACTTTGAACTGCGTCGTCTTGAGGCGAATCGGCAGGCGCTTCTTCGATTTCAGCAGGCGCACTTCTTCGGCGAGCGTGCGCTTCTGCAGGGGACCGGCTGTGACCATGCTCGAATTCGCGGTCACGAACGCGGCGACGACTGCTACCAGCGCGACGTTGCGCCTGCTCTGGGTCATGTTGTGCTCCACCTGTTCTTACGAACGTTTACGGCAGGTATGGGCTACCACCATCGCCCATACACTAGCAAAGTTCTACGCGGGAACGCAACGGAAAAAACCGACCGGAGCGTTGGTTTTGCGAATTCTGCAGGATCTGTGGCGCGTTGCAACAAACAAAAACGTGGTTCACGAGCGCGGCGTGCCGTCGCCAGCACGGATCTCCGCCTCGACCACCCGAATCACGTCCGGACGTTGCAGGACGGGGACTTCGACGCGGGTGTGGAACGCTTTCGGGCGATGCAGGGTGGCGCGGTCGAAGCCCGCGTTCTCGAGGGCGCGCGAGGCCTCGATCGCCGTCGAAAAGGGCTCGGTGCGCTCGCCACGCGTGACAAAATGCAACGCGCGCATGAAGGCGCGGGCGATCCAGAGGTCTTCGAGCTCTGCGTTGACGTGAAGATCGGCGTAGTAGCGGCCGCCCGCGGTATCGCGGATCATCGCGGCGAGGCGCCGCCAGATCTCGGCGACGACGCGGTAATCGAAGTAGCCGGGCAGTCCCTCGGTGATCACCGCCGTCCGCCGCTCGGGATCGAGCACCGTCCCGACCAGGCTCGCCAAGCTGCGTGGCCCCTCGTCGAGCAGCACGTTGACCGGCACGATCCGATGATTCGGACGGAGCAGCCCGTTCGCTTTGAGCAGACGCTCCTTGGTGGCCGCCATTTCGGGGAGATCGCCCTCGACGACCTGCAGCTCGGGGTAGCGCTCGGCGAAACGGTAGCCGCGGGGCGACAGACCGCTCGCCACTTCGAGGAGTTGGCCGATTTGACCGGATCCGATCGCTTCGTGCAACAGATGATCGATCACGCGGTGCCGCTGGAGCAGCATCCGTTCCAGTGTCAGCCCGCCAGAGATGTGCGACACGGCGAGGTTGAATGGCTCGAAGGCGTGGAAGAAGGCGCGTCCGAGGGGCGTCGCCAACGCGTCGTGGGACATTCCGTTACGGAACCAGACGTACGCCGTGTAGTGCGCGGTCGGGCTGATGCGGGAGGTATTGGTACTCATGCTCGCTCCTGTGACGGGCTGCGCTTTGGGGTTGACCCGCTCACGATCATTCGCTACAAAACAACCTTTGCGTCGATCATGCGCCACTCACGACACGAGGATACGATGAACACCGCACCTTCACTTGTCAAGTCGGCTATCGCCGGCGGCGACGGATTCATGGATACCAAGCTTCCCCTCTTCGCGGAGATGCCGCACAAGGTCCGCGATCTCAACGCCGAGACCGTGCGTTTTGGCCGCAAAGAGATCGAGATGGCCCTCGTCGAGATGCCCGGTCTGCGCGCGCTGCGCGAGGAGCACGCCGGTCAGAAGCCGCTCGCGGGCGCGAAAATCATGGGCTCGCTGCACATGACGATCCAGACCGCGGTCTTGATCGAGACCCTCGTCGAGCTCGGCGCCGACGTGCGCTGGGTCTCGTGCAACATCTTCTCGACCCAAGATCACGCCGCCGCGGCGGTCGTCGTCGGCCCCGACGGCACGCCGAGCGCGCCGAGCGGTTCGCCGGTCTATGCCTGGAAGGGCGAGACCCTGCCCGAGTACTGGTGGTGCACCTTGCAGGCGCTGGTATGGCCCGATGGCAGCGGTCCGAACCTGCTGCTCGACGACGGGGGTGACGCCACGCTGCTCTGTCATCTCGGACGCGAATGCGAAGAGAGCGGGACGATTCCAGCGCCCGAGAGCGCGGACTCGTACGAGCTCAAGGTGATCCTGACGCTGCTCCACGCGGTGCGGCGCCAAAAGGGCGACCGCTTCTGGCACGAGCTCGTCGCGCCGATCCGCGGCGTCTCGGAGGAGACGACGACGGGCGTGCATCGCCTCTATGAGCGCGTCAAGGCCGGCACCCTCCTCTTCCCGGCGATCAACGTCAACGACAGCGTGACCAAGAGCAAGTTCGACAACATCTACGGTTGCCGCCACTCGTTGGTCGACGCGATCATGCGCGCCACCGACGTGCTGATCGCGGGCAAGAAAGCGCTCGTCTGTGGCTTCGGCGACGTCGGCAAGGGCAGCGCCCAGTCGCTGCGCGGCCAGTGCGCCCGTGTCGCGGTGACCGAGATCGACCCGATCTGTGCGCTCCAGGCCTGCATGATGGGGATCGACGTGGTGACGTTGGACGACGCCGCCTCCGAGTTCGATATCTTCGTCACGGCGACGGGGAACAAGGGCGTGATCAGCGTCGAGCACCTGCTGCGGATGAAACACAACGCGATCGTCTGCAATATCGGCCACTTCGACAACGAGATCGACATCTCGGGGCTCGAGCCGATGCTCGCCGCCGGGACGGTGGAGAAGATCGAGATCAAGCCGCAGGTGCACGAGATTCGCTTCCTCGAGACGACTCACGGCCCCAACGACGGACCGCACTCGATCATCCTGCTCGCCGAGGGGCGCCTGGTGAACCTCGGCTGCGCCACGGGCCACCCGAGCTTCGTGATGAGCGCATCCTTCACCAACCAGGTGATGGCGCAGATCGAGCTGCATCAGAACGCCGAGTCCTACGGCAAATCGGTCGTCGTGCTGCCCAAATCCCTCGACGAAAAGGTCGCTCGGCTCCACCTCGACCACTTCGGCGCGAAGCTTACGGAGCTGCGGGCCGACCAAGCCGACTACATCGGCGTCCCCGTCGACGGCCCCTACAAGCCCGACCACTACCGCTACTGATTCGACATCTGATTCGACATCTGATTCGACGTCTGATTCGACGTCTGATTCGACGTCTGATTCGGCGACGCACGCGCAGAGCGGCCGACGCGGCGCGTCGTGCGAAGGTGCGTGCGCAGCGGACCCGCTCAGACGGAGGATTGGCGGAAATAGTCAGCCGAGACGACGCGGGCGAAGAGGCCACTGCGATCGCTCTCCACGTCGCCGCAACGGATCTTCTCGAGGGCGATTTGCTCGAACACGTCGCGGTGCGAGCGAAACGTGGCGATCAGCTCCTCGGGCTGCCGACCAGCACCATAGTAGCCGGCGAGAAGCTCTTGAGAGACCCGGCAGGCGATCTCCTTTTTCCCGTTCACGGCCGTCCAAGCCACGCTCGAAGAGCCGGCGTGGAACCGCTCATCCTGCTGAAATTCGACGTTTGGCGTATTCATGCGCTCTGTCATAGCACAGCTTCCGCCGGAGCGCAATTTTTCTGGTCACGATCGCCACAATCGGTTGGAGCTCGCGCCAGCGGCGTGGTAGATTGCCAGCATGACCGCGAACTCGCGAGAGACCGAGACGTCCACGGGGCGGGCGACGTGGGCCGAGCGGCTACGGCGACGATTCTCCCTGGGCGGCCTCCTGCGCGGCGTCGCCGAAGGGCTGGTGATCGCCGCCGTGGTATTGTTGGCGCTTCAGTGGCTCGGCGGCGATCGGATCAAGCGCGGTACTCCCGCGCCCAATTTGCGTCTGCGCACTCTCGCCGGCCAAACGGTCGATCTCGCGGCCTTCAAAGGGCAGACGGTGATCGTCGAGTTCTGGGCTCCCTGGTGCAAGGTCTGCCGTTGGCAGGTCGGCGCCCTCAACGATCTCTTCGACGCCAAGCGCGCCGTGATCCTCTCGGTCGCCCTCGACTATCGCTCCCACGACCAGGTGCGACGCTTCGTCGGCGAGCACGGCGTGCGCTATCCCGTGCTTCTGGGCGGTCGACAAACCTCGAGCGAGTTTCGCGTCGATCAATTTCCGACGATCTACGTCATCGACGAGGCGGGGCGCATCACCCATTCTCGGTCAGGCTACACGCCGGGGTGGCTCCTGCGCTTCTGGTTGTGAGCGCACGCTGGCTCACGGCGCGGTGAAGCCGTTCTGGCGACCGCTCAGCGCACGACGGTCACGGCGCAGGGCGCGTAGTGCACCAGCTTCGAGCTGACGCTGCCCAACAGAAGCTCTTTGAGCGGCGAGCGCCCGCGGCTGCCGACGACGATCAGGTCGAACGAATGGGCGTGCGCGTGGCCGATGATCTCGGGCGCCGGATCTCCGAAGGTGACCAACGTCTCGTAGGGTCGCGGCTCGCGACCGAGCGCGTCCTCGACACCCGCGAAGGCCATCTCGGCGATCGCTGCGCGCGTATCGTCCATCTCTGTGTCGTCACGCGCCGTCATCCCG
>JAGQJP010000402.1 GCA_020430585.1 Myxococcales bacterium
ACGCCGACCGCCCGTTCATCTACTTGATCCGCCACAATGCCAGCGGCCGAATCCTCTTCCTCGGCCAGATGACGAACCCCGCCGCCAAATAACCGACGGCCCTGCCGCGGGGGCGTATGAAGAGCAACCGTCAGTCCTGCTACTAGGACGCGGCGTCAGAAATCCAACATCCACGGCAGGGTGTCGCTGAGGCCAACGGTGATCGTCAGATCGAAGGTCGGGCTCTCCTGGTCGGCTCCCCACTGCGCGCCGATATGCGGCACGTTCCCCGTCATCGTCAAGGTAATCGCCGCGCCGATCCCCGTCTTTCCCTGAATGGTCACGTGGGGAATCTGGTCGAAGACGATCGACCCGCTCCACGTTTGGGAGCCGGCCTGGGTGAGGGGACAAGTGCAGTATCGATCGAAGTAGACCTTCGTCACGGCGCTGGTGTGGCTGGGCTCGGGTGTGAAGGCAACCCATTCGGGGTAGAGCACATTCTGGTTGCCCGTGTTCCATGTGCTCTTTCCGTTCAACGTGTAGCTCGTGTGACTCTGCAGCGCTTCGAGCGCGGTCCGGTCGAACACCAGGGTCAAGACGTCGACCGTGTCGTCCTTGCTCGTCGACGGCGACATCGCCCGATAGCCCTTGACGATCAGGCGGATCGTCGAGCTCGCGACCAACCACTCCGTCGTGACCGAGTCGTAGGGGATCGACTCGCCATCCTTCTCGACTCGGAAGCTGGCCCCCGTCTTGGTACACGGCTCATCGCTGCACGCGACGGAGCCGTCCTCGGTACAAACACAGGTGTTGCAACCGTCCGGTGCGAGGAAGCTCGCCCCCGGCAAGTAGCTGATGCCCGCATGGATGCACGGAATCGGCGCTGGCGGTTGCGGTTCCTCGGGCTCGAGGCAGCCGACCACACTCACCGACCCAAGAGCGATCACCAGCACTACGGCCATTTCCAAACCAAACTGTCTGCGACATCGAGCTCCCATCGTTACCTCCGCGGGTGTTAGAGATGTGAAGCCGATCCCTAAGCAAGCTCGGTGCCAGCGTTGCGGGCGACGGAGACGCTGCAATTTCCATCGACGATCCAACATGTTGCGACCGGCGACGGGCGGCGTTGGGGGGAGGCGCGTCGACATTCCGCTCGTGGGCATTGGTCGTCACCGGACGAGAATCACCTAGAGCGAAGGCCCAATGGGCCCGATCGACGTGTCACACCTGCCGAACGCGAGTGTGGCGCAAGGCGTCGAGCGGTCTCGATCGCCGACGTCCGGCCCTCGTCCGCCGCCGAAGACGTTGACTGAGACGAGCGAAGGATCTACATTTTGTGCACGTCGACGCCCGCGCGACCGCATTTCCGCGGCGCCAGAAGCGCTCTCGACGATGTGCGCGGCATGCTCTCACGGCTCGACTCGACCGATTGGACGGAGCTCGGCGTGTTGGTCTCGATCTTCGTTGGGTTGGGACTGCTCACCGGCTCGTGGGCCGTCGGGCTGATCGGACTCTCGGTCTCCGTTGCCTTTGGCCTGGTCGTCGGCCTCGCAGGTGGCGCGCGATTTCACGGCGACTCGCGCGTCACAGAGAGCGAAACCGGAGCGGACCCACGTCTCGATGAGGTCGAGGCGGCGCTGGTCCAAATCGGGGGCGCCCTCGACCGATCCGAGACGGTTGAACGCGATCCCGCCCGGGCGTTTCTCGCCGGAGAGATCGGCGGCGTGAGCTGCTCGGTCGCAATCGTTCTCGGCGCGACGGGGTCGGGCCAGGTGTTGTCGCTCGCGCTGCCCAGCGATGTGCATCTTCTCGTCGAACCCAAGGGCCCGAGCTCACCGCAGCGGGTAGAGCACAACGCCTCGCAGTGGCTGTTCGAAAGCGGGCATCGCGCGCTCGACGAGCGCTTCACCTTCGCCAGCCGCAATCCCGAGCTCTGCACCGCGCTCTTCGCGCATCCGGAGATACCGGCGCTGCTCGCGGAGATATTCGCTGAGCCG
>JAGQJP010000403.1 GCA_020430585.1 Myxococcales bacterium
GAGGATCTCCCCGCTGAACTCGATATTGGTGAAGATTTCGGGGTCCGGCCGAAAGCGGATCGTCGTGCCCGTACGGTCGGTCTTGCCGACGATTTTCAACGGGTACTGGGGCTTCCCGCGCACGTATTCCTGCACCCAAACGTGGCCCTGGCGCTTGATCTCCATGTAGAGCGTTTCGGAAAGCCCGTTGACTACCGAGACCCCGACGCCGTGCAAACCGCCCGAGATTTTATAGGAATTGTCATCGAACTTGCCACCTGCATGGAGCTCGGTCATCACCACCTCGGCGGCGCTGCGCTGGCCGTCGGAGTGCGTGTCGACGGGAATCCCTCGGCCATTGTCCTCGACGGTGATCGACTCGTCGATGTGGACCGTGACCTTGATGCGATTGCAGTGGCCGCCGAGGGCTTCGTCGACCGAGTTGTCGACGACCTCGAAGACCATGTGGTGCAAGCCCGTGCCATCGTCGGTGTCGCCGATGTACATGCCCGGGCGCTTGCGCACCGCGTCGAGACCTTTGAGGACCTTGATACTATCGGCGGAATATTCGCTCTGGCCGTTGGGTAGATTCTCTGAGGCCGCATTCATCGACATGTCAAACTCCAAAACTCGCCGGATGGTTGCGAATCGTTAATATTCGCAGGGGGTTGTGCTGTTTTCGGGCGATAATCCGGCGCCAACCATAGCCACAAGTGTGTAGCACAAAAAATACGCAATGTAAAGCAAAATAATGCCTGGTAATCACGGCGAATTCCAGCTTTCACGCGCCCCTGAAGCCCCTTGGTCACGGCGGGGCCTTATCTGATCGATATTCTCGCGCGCGGCAGCTCGGAGAGCAAGATTTGGCGCCGCTCGGCAGCGCTGACTTCGTCGGTTGAGCTTTGCCGATCCGCGCCCTATACTATGGGGATGGCAGAGCTCGAGTCGACATCGCCGGGTCTCGGCTCCCGACCGCAGGGCGGGATCCCCGGGGAGCTGATCCGCGACATTCTCGACGGCCGCTGCGTCGCTTTCGTCGGCGCAGGGTTTTCGGCGGCGGCGAAGCTCCCCGATTGGGTCGTGTTGCTGCGTCGCGTCGCTGCCGACTCCGAGGTCGCTGCGGCGATCCGCGGTCACGTCGAGGCGCTCCTCGAGGGGCCGAAGCCCAGCGCCTCCAAGTGCGAACAGGCAGCGCAGCTCCTCGAGGACGAGTTGACGCGGCCTCGCTTCGTTTCGAGCGTCGCCCGCCACCTGTTGAGCCACGCCCAGATCGGCGAGACGATGCAGGATCGCATGCGATTCCTGCGGGAGATCCCCTTTCGAGCGATTCTGACTACCAACTTCGACGGTTTTCTCAGCGGCGAAGTGCCGGGTCCTGCGGTCTACAAGACGTTCCTTCGGCCGGAGCGGCATCGTTGGTGGGACGAAGCGTTCTGGGGTGGCGAGCGCATGGGCGCCCCCGTGCTGAAGTTGCACGGCGATCTCGAGTCGGAGCATCCGGACGAGCATCTCGTCCTCACGCGTCGGGACTATCGCCGTCGTCTCTACGGCGATCCAGGTTATATGCCGTTTCTCCACGCGATGCTGACCACGAACACCGTCCTCTTCATGGGCACATCGTTCGAAGACGCGTATCTGAACGAGCTGCGCTCTCAGGTTCTGGCGCTGTTCGGCTATCAGACGCACGAGCGCCCCCTGGCCTATGCGCTGCAGAACGACGTCCACGAGCTGACGCGTCAGCACTTCGATCGTCACGAGGGGATCGGTGTCTTGAACTTCGAGAGCGACGGCGGGCGCGACTTCGCGGGATTCGATCACTATCTTCAGCAGATTTGGAGCGAGACGGCGATTCGCCCGCGTTTCGGACGGCTCTTGCAGAGCCGCCGATTGCTCTGGGTCGACCCCAGCCCGGCGAACAACCATGCCGGCTATCGCTTCCTACAGGGCGCGGCGCAAGCGGTGCGGAGCAGCGCTCAGCCGACGATCGTCGAGGCCGAGAGCGCCACCGACGCGATGGACAAACTCGTCGCTGCCGACGGTCCGGATGGACGTTTCGATCTGATCATCAGCCACTGGGGCCACGACCGACAGACGGCGATGCGGCTTCTCGATTCGTTACGCAGTCGTGCGGATCGCCCGCCGCTGATCGTATTTGGAAATCGCGATTTCGCCACCGAAAACAAGCCACGCGCCCTGCGAGCAGGGGCGCTCGCTTACTGCAGCGAGTGGGAGACCCTTTTTCGGACGATCAGCGAGACGCTCAAACCCGGACGCGAGACACGATGACCACGAGGGGGAATATGAGGAGCTCGACGCTTGTGCTGGGAACGCTGCTGCTGTGGCTCGTCGTCGGTTGCTCGTCGAGCAGCCATTCGAACGGTGATGCCGCGCAGGCCTCGGATGTCGACGTCCAGGAGACGACCGAGGATGTCCACGACGCGACAAGCGACCTCACAAACCCTTCGGGGGACACCAGCGCCGACAGCCAACGGCCGCCTGACACGACGCCGACGACCTACCCGGGCTTTCTGCCGATCGACTGCAAACACGTGGGAAATGGCACAGACTATCCCGTCGGCCCCGAGCAGGCGTACAAAACCCTGAGTGAAGTACCCTGGAACACGCTCGGGCCTGGCGACACCGTGCGCCTCTTCTGGCGCGCCGAGCCCTATCGCGAGAAGGTCTTGCTCCGTGGCAAGGGGACCAAAGAGCAGCCGATTCGCTTCTGCGGCGTCCCCGGCCCCGAGGGGCAACTCCCCGTGATCAGTGGCGATGGCGCGACCACGCGCCAAGACCTCCTGTTCGGCGGTTGGCGGCCGATCGAAGACCTCGGGCTGATCACGATCTGGGACAACGAGTGGGAGAGTAAACCGGCGAATATCGTGATCGAGGGCCTCGCTCTGACGCAGGCGTCCCAGAACTACGCCTACACGGGGACCGATGGCGTCGTCGGTCCCTACTCCGAGGGCGCCGCCTGCATCTGGGTCCAAGAGGGAGACAACGTCGTGATCCGCGGCAACACGATCACCGACTGCGGCAACGGGATCTTTACGATGTCCAAGCCCGACAACGAAGGGGCGCTCACGCGAGACATCTTGATCGAGGGCAACTACCTCTACAACAACGGCACCGTCGGCAGCTACCTGCAGCACAACCTGTATGTCCAGGCGGTGGGGGCGATCTATCAGTACAACTACTTCGGCCGCAATCGGCCGGGCGCCGAGGGTGGCAACCTGAAGGACCGCTCGGCGGGGACGATCGTGCGCTACAACTACTTCGAGGGCGGCCTGCGCCAGCTCGATCTGGTCGAGGTGCAGGAGCACGCGCCGCTGGTGATCGGCGTTCCCGGCACCGAGGAGCGCTATCGCAAAGCCTACGTCTATGGCAACCTGATCCGCGTCGTCGGAAGCCTCGACGGCTCGCGGATCATCCACTACGGCTTCGACTCGATCCCCGAGAATACGCGAAAGGGCACGCTCTATTGTTTCAACAACACGATCCTGATGCAGAGCGACCAATCCGACTCCTGGCGCCAGCGCGTCCTCGACATCTCCACGAACGAGGAGACGGTCGAGTTCTTCAACAATATCGTGCTGATCATGCCGGAGACCGCCGGCCAGACCCCATCGGAGCTGAACCTGCTCGCCGAGGCCGGCGTCGTCAACCTCGGGGCGAACCTGATTTCGAAGGGCTACATCGAGGGCTTCAATACCAACGGGACGCTCAACGGGGAGGAGAACCTGATCGAGATCGCCGATCCCTCGAGCGTGATCGATCCGAAGACCCTCGCTCCCGTTCCGGGCTCCCCAGCGCTCGATGCCTCGATCCCGCTCCCCGACACGTTGAGCGAGCACCCCTTGCTCTACCAGTACAAAGAACGCCAACAGGGCGAGCTGCGCCCGACCTGCGGCAGCGCCCTCGACTTCGGCGCCCTCGAGCGCTGCCCCTAGCCGCCGTCAAACGTCGACTCCTGCAGCCAGAACAGGGTCCAAGGCTCGATCAGTGTCGGGGCTTTTCCAGACCGACGTGCAGCGCCGAGCGCAGGAACGCGAGTTGGTCAGTGGCGTTCACCAGGCGCTCGTAGGCCACACCGAGAACGAAGAGCAATGGATTGAACCAGAGGTAGGAGGGCTCGGACTCTGTTGTCAGGACCGCGATGACGCCAAAACCGGTCCGTCGGGCCAGCGCTCGAATCTCACGCGCCGTGTTGCAGTGGTAGTAGGTCGGGTACGGGTCGCGCTCGGGCTTCGCCTGGACGAACCCGAGAATCGCTTGATGAAACCAATGTGGCGAGAAGCGGCTCACGAGCATCGCGTAGTGATAGACGTTAGGTGTGTTGAGGAGATAGCGCCCGCCGGGACGGAGAACACGAAACACCTCGCGGAAATGCAGATCGACATCGTCGACGTGCTCTAGAACCATGTTCGAGAAGACCGTGTCGAAGCTGCCGTCGGCAAAGGGCAGCTCGCGACCGTCGAACAGATGAAACTCAGCTATCGCCGGATTTTCAGCGGCTCGTGGGTCGAGGTCGACGCCGACGATACCGCGGTGTGCGCGCGCCAGATAGTTGGTGATTCGATTCTCCACGCCGCATCCGAGGTCCAAGATTCGACCGGCGCGTCCGTGTTCGAGAAAGAACGCCGCGGCGCGGTGGATTCCGTCGGCCCAATCTGGGCGACCAGCGTAGAACCTCACGAAGAGCGCGCGCTGCCAGGGTTTGAGCTTGTCGAGTCGCTTGTGGACGCGCGGAATCTCCTCAGGCGAAGACTTGGCGTTGGGCATTTCGGACATCGGTTCGCCTCGATTTCGTCTCGTCTCCCGTGTAGTATTAGACACGCTGGGCGTCGATTCCAGTCAAATCGACGCAGGAGGTCGTTCTTGAGCGAGAATCCCGTTCTCCAGTCGAGCCGGGCGAGCGAAGGCGCGGCGGTCGGGCGAGCGCCGCGGGTGCTGGTGCTGTGCCAGATGTTCTATCCCGAGCTGATCTCGACGGGCCAAGTGCTGACGTCGCTTTGCGAGGAGCTGCGCGAGCTCGGGGCCGACGTCGAGGTCGTCTGCGGCCCGCCGACCATCGTCGACCAACAGAGCGAGATCCCGCGGGATATCGAGCATCTGGGGATACGGATCCATCGCGTCTGGAGCACACGCTTCTCGAAGCTGACGTTTTGGGGCAAGCTGGCTAACCAGCTGTCGTTCGCCATCTCCGTCTTCGGCGAGCTGCTGCGCCGTGACGGGGGGCGGCCGATCTTGGTGCTGACGGAGCCTCCGTTCCTGGCGGCGCTCTGCGTCGCGCTCAAGTGGTGGCGCGGCGACCCCTTCGTCTATCTGATCTTCGATCTGTACCCCGACGTGGCGGTGGCGACGGGA
>JAGQJP010000404.1 GCA_020430585.1 Myxococcales bacterium
CACAGTTACTCGCGATAATCGAGGCCGATCCGCGTTAGTGAGCCTTGTAGCGTATTCTTGCAATGTTGGAGCGCGGGCCCCTCTTCGGGTTCGTGAGGGTGGCACCGATGAAGTTCCTCGAGGTCCAAGTGCAGCGCGACCACCTTAGTAGGGTGGTTGCGCGGTTCGCCCCGCTCAAAGCCTTAGCTGAGCTGATTTGGAATGCACTCGACGGCGACGCAACTCAGGTGGACGTAACAGTTCATGCTCAGCAATCACTTTCATGCATAGAGTCTCTGCGCGTTACGGACAACGGTCACGGAATTGCCTATAGCGTCGCAGAGAGTTCTTTCCGGGATTTGGGAAATTCTTGGAAGCGTGGGAAAAAGTCGCCAAGTGGTCGCCGTCTCCATGGCGAGAGGGGCGAGGGACGCTTCGCTGTCATAGACCGCGCTAATTGATCCACATGAGTTCGGGTCAAAGTGATCCGGTCCGGGTCGGCCAAAGTGATCCGGTCCGGGCCGGCCAAAGTGATCCGGTCCGGGTCTGCCAAAGTGATCCAATCCGGGTCGGCCAAAGTGATCCAGTCCGGGTCGCCCAAAGTGATCCAGTCCGGGTCGCCCAAAGTGATCCGGTCCGGGTCGCCCAACGTGATCCGATCGGGGTTCGCTCAGAGATCCTGTCATCGAGTTGAACGCGGAGGCCTCGAGGGGCATGCTCCGTGGGTCGAAGAACCCATGGAGAGTGCCATGAACAGGAGGATCGAGATGTATCGACTGCAGGACCTGGTGCGGTTGCACCGGATGAAGACGAGCTGCCGCGAGGTGGCGAAGCTGCTCGGGATGAGCCCGAACACCGAGCGGCGTTATCGCGATGTGATCGCGGAGGCGGGCATGCTGGACGGGGCGCTGGACGAGCTGCCGACCCTCGAGGAGCTGACGCGTGTGGTCAGCGCCAAGATCCAGGAGCGGCCGGTGCACTGGGCGCCATCGAGCGTCGCGCGCTGGCAGGCGGCGATCGAGGAGATGCTGGAGAAAGGAGCGCGGCCCAAGGCGATCTACGACAAGCTGCGGCTCAATGAGGCGCCGTTCAAGGGCAGCTTGTCGGCGGTGAAGCGGATGTGCAAGCGGCTCGAGCGCGCGAAGGGTGTGAGCCCGGAGGACGTCGTGATCCCGGTGGAGACGCAGCCGGGCGAGTGCGCACAGGTCGACTTCGGCTATGTCGGCAAGCTCTACGACCCGGTCGAGGGGCGGCTGCGCAAGGCCTGGGTGTTCGTGCTCGTGCTCGGCTACAGCCGGCGGATGGTCGCGCGGCTGGTGTTCGATCAACGCCAGGAGACGTGGCTCGAGCTGCACATCGAGGCGTTCCACGAGCTCGGGGGCGTGCCGGCCGTGCTCGTGCCGGACAACCTGAAGGCGGCCGTGGTGCGTGCGGCGTTCTGTATCGACGACGAGGTCTGGCTCAACCGCAGCTATCGCGAGCTCGCGCGCCACTACGGATTCATCGTCGACCCGACCCCGGTGAACCAGCCGAAGAAGAAGGGCAAGGTCGAGTCAGCCGTCAAGTACATCAAGCGCAACTTCTTCAAGCCCCGCGGTCCGATGGATATCGACGAGGCGCGTCGCGAGCTGCAACGCTGGGTGTGCGAGATTGCGAACGAGCGGATCCACGGCACGACGCGTCGCAAGCCCCGGGTGGTCTTCGAGGACGAGGAGCAACGCGCGCTACGACCGCTGCCGCCCACTCGCTACGAACTCGCGGTCTGGAAGAAGGCGACCGTGCATCCCGATTGCCACGTCAACTTCGCCAACCGGCTCTACTCGGTACCCTGGCAGCTCGTCGGGCAGCAGGTCTGGCTTCGCGCCACGGCGACGACGCTGGTGGCCTACGCCAACAACGAGCGCGTCGCGACGCACAGCCGACGTGAGCCCGGCGTGCGCACCACCGACGAGCGACACCTGCCCGAGCAACGAGCGGCGTGGCGACATCGCAGCCGCGGCTACTGGGAGCAGCGCGCCGCGCAGCTCGGCCCCGATGTCGCGGCCTACATCCAGGAGGTCTTCGAGGCCGACGACGCCCTCAGCCAGCTGCGCGCCGTGCAGTCGATCGTCTCGCATCTCGAGGGCTTCCCTCCTGAGCGCGCCGCCGCGGCGTGTCGCAGAGCCCGCTACTATGCGAACTACAGCTACCAGGGGATCAAGAACATCCTCAAGAAGGCGCTCGACCTCGAGCCGCTGCCGAACGAGCGGCAGCCGGCGCTCGGAATGCTGACCAACCCTCGCTTTGCGCGGTCGATCGACGAGCTGCTCGCGATCCATCGCCGGGAGAATCACGATGCACCCAACTAACGACCTCGTTCCGATCTTGAAGAAGCTGCGCCTGTCCGGCGTTCTCCAGAGCCTCGAGCTGCGCAGCAAGCAGGCGGTCGGCGACGACCTGACGCACCTCGAGTTCCTCTACCGCCTGCTCTGCGACGAAGTCGAGCGCCGCGAGGCCAAGCAACTTGACCTCCGCATTCGACGCGCCACCTTCGAGAGCGTCACCTCGCTCGAGGAGTTCGACTTCCAGTTCAACCCCTTGCTGCCCAAGGCCAAGATCCTCGACCTCGCCACCTGTGCCTTCCTCGACCGACGCGAGAACGTCGCCCTCATTGGCCCCGCCGGCATCGGCAAGAGCCACATCGCCCAGGCTCTCGGCCACCGCGCCTGCCTCGCCGGCCGGAGCGTGCTCTACGTCGAGGCGCGCGACCTCTTCGCTCGCCTGCGCGCCTCCCGTGCCGACGCCACCTACGAGCGACGACTCAAGACGATCACCGCGCCCGACCTGCTGATCATCGACGACCTCGGCCTCACACCCTTGCGTGATGACGAGCCCGTCGACCTCTACGAGATCATCCGTCGTCGCTACGAGCGCAGCTCGACGATCGTCACCTCGAACCGCGACATCGACGAGTGGTACCCGCTGTTCGGCGACCAGCTCCTCGCCAGCGCCGCGCTCGACCGCTTCCTGCACCATGCTCACGTGATCGTCGCGCCCAAGGGCCGCTCGCACCGCAACCCGCAGCCCGACGTGCGCGGGGATAAGCCATGAAGAGGAGGCAACGAAGAGTCCGACGACCGGCGGCAGCCGATGCCAAGCCTCGCGAGTCTACTACCCTCGCGCGACGCGCCGTCTGCCTCGAGCCGGCCTCGCCGGCCCGCGGTCGCCAGGATCGCCGATCATCGCCGATCCGTGACTCTTCGAAGCCCCCAAAACGACACCCTCATCGTAGACAAACCGGCGCCGAAGATCACGCCCGAGATCCGCAAAAACGCGCCCGGCAAAAACGCGAAATGCGCGCTCCGCAAAACGCGCCCGATCACCGATCACGACGCGCTCGAGATCCGCCTCCGCGAAACGCCGTGATCGTGGATCTCTGACCCCGAACTGAGGTGGATCACTTTAGGCGGTCCTTGACACTTCGCCGCCCACAGTATCGGCCATTGGGTACAGTGGACTAGCCGCTGGAGGGATGCTGACGGGGTCGTCAAGGAGTTCACGATTCTGTCAACAGCGCTAGCATTGGGCAAGTTTCAGCTGAGCGATCCAAAGCCGGCGAGAACAGGCAGCACCGGAACTGAGGTCGAGATTGCGAACATTCAGGAGACACATAGCCCGCTGTTGACCAAAGACGCCGTTGGCAAACTCGCGGAAATCTTCGCGGTATATCTGCTCAACCACAGCCAAGTGTATGTTTCGTTTGACGGTGTTCGGGTGGATCCAGAGCATCTTCAAGTCCACGTTGAGAGCTACCC
>JAGQJP010000405.1 GCA_020430585.1 Myxococcales bacterium
ACGGAATGTCGGTCTGGCGCTGGCGATCATTGGGCGTGCGACTCCTTGTCGGCGGTGCCGTTCGACCCTTCGGGCGCCTGGCGTTCGAGGAACTCACCGAGGCGCTGCTCGAAGAGCGCCTCCTCGCTACCGAGGGCGACGAGCTGCAATAGGCTTTCGGTCAAGACCTCCAGCGGATCGGAGCCGCTCGCCGTGGCCGCCGGCGTTGCCACGACCGGCTTCTCGACGGCCACCTCGCTGCGCCCGGCTCCGACGTGGCGCTCGACGGCTCCGTTCGGGCCCATGAGCTCGCGAAGCCGCTCGAGACGGCGCTTGGTCGCGAAGGCAAAGCGCACCACGTCGGGGTGCACCTCGAGCCATTGGCCCACCTCGCGACCGCTGGCCGTCGACTCCACTCGCCCCAGCGGCAACAGCAGCGAGCGGCTGAAGGCGTCGCTTGCCGGGCGCTGCACGTAGTAGGCGTCGTCATCGGGCGCTGACTGCTCGCGAAGCGCCGCTCCGATCTCTCGCCGACGATCGACCTCGCCCGCGGCGACCGGACGGAAGTGCTCGAAGAAGCGCGCCTGCTGAACCGCCCAGTGGGCCGCGTTGAAGGTCGCGACGGACTCGGGGAGAACAGCGACCAGGGGCTCCGCCGCGCGAGGATCGAAGCGTAGCGGCACGACGACGCCGCTCTCGACGGCCAGGCGGGCGAAACCGGCGACATGGCGCGGTAAGACACCGACCCGCTGCGGCTCGGGAGCGTAAATTCGAAGCCAGGCCGGCCCAGGAAACTCGACAGCGGCGGCGATGCCATCCAAGAGGTGCCCGAGGGCACCGATGCTCGATTGCAGCAGGAAGGCGCGACGTCGCAGAGCCGAGGCGACGACGGATTCCCAGGCCGCGCCGGCGTCGGGTACCAGACGGGCCGCCTCGCCCGCGCGAGCCCCGGTCTCGATCTCGACCACCTTGACCGGCAGCGGCAAGGCGAGCAGCGCCTCGATCTCGTCGAAGCCCGTGCGCCCGTCGAGATCGACGAGCAACAGGGGCGGCAGAAGCTCGCGCTCGCTTTCGTCGAGGTCATCGACTCCGGTCAAGAGATCGGCCTTCCCCGCCGCGTCGGCGACGCTCATCCCCTGCGCCAGCGCACGCCCCTCGCGGACCAGCCGCATCGACTCGAGGAACTGCGAGACCACACCGACCGCGAGACCGTTGAGTGCGGCAGCCGCGGTCCCGGGTTGTTCGCTCAACCAGGGGCCCTTCAGCGGATTGTAGGGGTAGAAGCCGAAGATCGCCAACGCGCGTCCGCCATTGAGCACCGAGACGTACCGCGACGTGCCGCCCCGGGTCGGGCCACTAAGGTAGCGCGCCCCGAGCGCGACGAGGTCGTTGCGCACCCGCGTCAGTCGCCCCACGCTCACGCGATCGAGCTTCGTCGGATCGCTGCCCGCCGCTTCGTGCAATGCATCGAGCGCCGGCTGTCCTTCGATCGTCGCCAGCTTTCTGTGGAAAGCCTCGAAATCGTTGACTTGTACCGTCTCGTTGAGGCGCCGTTGGATCGTCGCCTCGAGCGCCGTGACGAGCTCGCCGATCTCGGTGACGGCTCGCTCCTGGCGCTCGCGCAGCCGCGACTCGAGCGCCGAGAGAACCAGATGCAGGGCAATCTTCGGCCCGCTGCCCGGGAATGCTGGATCGCCACCGACGAGGGAGTGATACGCCCGGGAATCGACGAGGCGGAACGACTCTACGAGGGGATCGTCATCGGCGCTGATCTCGGTGATCAGGGCTCCCGACGGCTCGGCGACGGCGTGGTGGAGCTCCCAGTTATCGGCGGCACGCTTCAATCTCTCGGCGGTCTGCGGTTGGCTCTCGAGAGCGTCGTGCGGACACGACTGCACGCAGAGAAGACACGATTTGCAGGTCGCCGGATTGACCGTGATCGCGAGTAGCAGTCCCGAGCCGCGCTGCGTCGCTTCCCGCCGATCGAAGAAACGCTCGGCGCGGACGATCGGAAAACCCTGTGCCGCCGTGCGGACGCGATCGAGCTCCTCTTCCACGGCGCTGCGCTTGGCATCGTCGAGCCCGAGCTTGTCGCCGATCCGCCGCCAGGTCTCGTCGATCACGGCGTCGAGGGTGATGAACTGACGGAGCCCGTCGCCCGCCACCAGTTTGTGTCCGCTCTTGGCCAGTTGCGGCGCGAAACGCTTGATCTGGAGAAACGGCTCGCCCAGCCCTTCGGCACGGGCGATCGCCGTCGCGAGCAAGCTCTCGAGGGTGCTGAGCGTCGGCGGCAACGCCGCGTCGGGACAGACCGACCAGCAGACGCCGCAGCCCGTGCAGTTGTGGCTCAAGAGCTCGGGAAAGCGCGAGCGATGGGGCGACTGATCGTGGAAGATCGCGCTACGCGCGGGCATGATGCCACTGGCGACGTAGGGATCGATGAGCTCGCTCGACTGCTGCCCGACCTGCTGAAGGTAGCCCACAGAGTCCCAAAAGCGCGTGATATCGAAGACATCTCGCGAACCTGCGGGGTTGTCCCGAACGACCCAGGGGGCGCGTCGTTCGGGAACCGGGGGCAGCTCGATCGCCGCCAACGCCGCCAGATCCGTGGGAACGAGCGCGGCGGCGCCCTTCTCGATCGCCGAGCGCAGCGCCCGGCGCTGCTTGTTGACCGTACCCTGGGCGGGAACGAGCGCTCCGGCCAGCGAGGCGATGGATGACTCGCTCAGGGGAGGAAAGCCCGAGAGCGCCGCGCCGACGAGGGAGAACACCGCGGCCTGGTCGACGAGATACGCGTCGCACCCCGCCTCTCGGGCAGCGGCGCGAGAGTCGACGAGCTGCAGCTCGAAGCCCTCGGTTCGAATGTAGCGAGCGACCGACGGATGCAGCCGTTGCCAGAACGCCACCGGATCCGCCTCGCTCTGGACCACCAACGTTCCCCCGGGTGCGAGATCGCGGAGTGCGTCGGGACCGCGCAATGTCTCGAGCTCGCTGATCACCAGCCGTCCAACTCGTTCGGGTTTCGAGAACCCACCGTGGCGATGTCCGCCGATCGAGAGCGTGACGCTCTCCAGATGATTCGCCGCCGGGCTCGGGCCGTCGGAGAGCACCTTGACCGGGCGCCCGAGCTCGTGCGCCACAATCTCGCCGAGGCGTCGCAAAATCGGCTGCGCGCCGAGCCCCGCCAAGAGCTGGAACTGAAGCGCCGTCGCCGAATCCCCGTCGTCTGCGGGGGCGAGCAGCATCGAGTCCCCGCTCGGCGGACCGACCAGCGAGCGAGAGAGCTCGGGATACGCGGCGCGGACGCGTTGCCACGTCTCCTCGAGCAGGGGAAACGAGCGTCGCGCGTCGAGGGTATCGACGCCGAGGCACAACGCTTCGGGGCAGTGCTCGTCGTCCAGGACCCGTGCGGCGAGAGCGCGGATGTCGGCGACGCTCGGCAGGGGAGCGCCGATGCCGTAGCTACAACGGAAGAAGCGCGGTCGCTCCTCGATCTTTCGAATCGAAGGGAAATCGGGGTAGGCCACGACGCTGTCACGCCGAGAGCGCTGGCCATTGATCCAGCAAGACTCGAAGGCAGCGCGCAAGGCGGTGCCGAGACTCGTCGATCCGCCCGTGCCGATCGTCCGCTCGAGGAGGACGAGATGTTCTTTCCCGATGAGAGCGTGGCTCAGCTCGGCAATTGGCAACGGATGGCGCTGCTTGATCGTGATCGCCCCGACGCGCAGACGGTCGACGCCGCGCATGCGATCCACCGCCTCGCGCAAGACCCCCTCGACCGCCCCGATCGCGATGAGCACCAGCTCGGCGTCATCGCAACGGTACGAGGCGATCCCTTTGTGGGCGCGACCCGTGACGGTCTCGAAGGACTCGAATGAGCGGGCGACGGCGGCGCCGCTGTCGCGCTCGAAGAACCAGTGCTGGGCCACGCGCCCTTTGTAGAAGCTCGGCGCGCCTTGGATGCCGCCGAGACCCGCGGGTCGATCGAGGTCGAGAAATCGCGGTACCCGGCGACGCTCGAGACCGAACAGCAGCTGCTGGGCTTGGCCGATGCAGTCGATCTCGTCTCGCCCGCGTCCAGCGAAGCGGTCGATCTCGTCGGAGGGGAGAAAGGACGCGGGTTCGACGAGTCGCGCCGTCTCGGGGTCGATCGCGCAGACCCCGGGAAGCAGCGCATCTTCGGCGACGCGTTGGGCGATCAAGGCGAAATCGATCAGCTCCTGCACGGTCGAAGGCACCAGCACGAATGCACCGCTGTGGGCCAAGGCGTCGAGGGCGCGGTGATCCCCGTGGAGCGGGATCGCATGCTGCCTCGCGCCCTGGAGCATCACGTGCACGACGAGGGGCAGATGCTTGCCGGCGACGCTCTGCAGTGCATCGGCAAGAGCGCCGGGTTGCCCGCCTTCGAGGATCGCCGCCGTGCGGACTCCCGATGAGATCGATCCCACGGCATCGGCGAGGGCCGCGTGTTGATCGACGCCGTGACACCAACGGCTCGGATCGAAGCTGTCGTCGGCGGGGCTGACGAGCTGAGAGACCCACTCGGGCGCTCCCCACGAGCTCGGCCCGACGACGACGCGCTCGGCGAGCCGGTCCAGGGTCCGGCGCAAGGCGTCATTTCCTTCGTGAACGGGAGCCGTCCGGTCGAACGAGGTCACCTCGGCGGTGTTGCGCCGTTTCCATCTAAACCACATGCTTGGACTCCGCGGAATCGGTCGTGGACGCGGGTGCGGTCTGTTCCGTCCCCCTCATCTTCGCGACGTGCTCGGGAAACTGTTGCCCTTCGACCCAGCGAATCGCCGCCGTCGGGCAGCGCAGCGTCGCCGTCGGCGACTCCAGATGGCGCCGCTCATCGTCGATCATCGGAAGGTTCTTGCGCATCGACACCAGGCCAGCGGCGGCGTCGGCGGCGCATTTGCCGCACCCTGTGCAGGCGACCTTGCACAGGTCGAGGGCGCGGTCGCCCTCGAGCTCGGACTTGCACTGCACGAGTAGATGGTGCGCCACGGGCACGATCTCGAACAGCCCGCGCGGGCAGATGCGCACGCAATCGCCACAGGACGTGCACTTGTCCAGATCGACGATCGGCAGGCCCGTCGGTCCCATCACGATCGCGTCGAAGGTGCAGACGACTTCGCAGTCGCCGAGCCCCAGGCAGCCCCAGGTGCAGCCTTTCGAGCTCCCGGTGACGCTCACGGCGCGGCAGGATGCGTGACCCTGGTAGTCGCCGATCGAGCCGGCGACATCGCGGCCCCCGGCGCAGAGGAGTCGAGCGACGGTCGGCTCGCGGCTGCCCGCTTCGATCCCGAGGTAGTCCGCCACCTCTTGGGCCATCTCCGGGGGGCCGACGGTGCAGGCGCTCGGGGCGATCGAACCGGCGACGGTCGCCTCGGCGAAGGCGCGACAGCCGGGCATTCCGCAGGCGCCGCAATTGTTGCCCGGCAACATCTGCTCGACGTCGTCGATTCGCGGATCCTCTTCGACTCTCAATCGCGCATTCGCCAGCGCGAGGAGTGAGGCGAGGACGACCGCGAGGCCGAGGAGGAATCCGATCGAGGCAAAGACCGTCATCTCGAATTGCCGAGCTCCTCGCGTCAGTTGAAGGCCTTGGCCCGGGCGATCAGCGCCTCGAGCTCGGGCTCGTCGGGGTTCTTCGGCTGCCCGGGATGAATGATTCGCACCGGGCACTTCTCGGCGGCGATCACCAGCTCACGGTAGGTTCCCGCCGCCGGGTCCGCGATCACCGCCTGCTTGTTCGTGTTGTAGGCGAAGAGCTTCCCGTTCAGGTTCGTGCACTCGTTGCAGGTCGTGCAGAGGGGCGTATCGATGTACGGATCGGAGAGCGGCGCGATATCGTCCTCCTCCTCCGGCGGGGCTGCTGCAGCGGCGGGAGCCTCGGACACGGGAGCCGCCGCCGCTGGAGCCGCGCCCTCGCGACGCGCTGGCAGAGCGGTCGGGGCGACGCTGGACGTCGTCGCCGATCCGATCTCGCTCGCGCGATTCAACA
>JAGQJP010000406.1 GCA_020430585.1 Myxococcales bacterium
AGCATCACGTTGTCGTGGACGATGTCGATCTCGTCGAGGCCCTTGATCTGAACCTTGATCCCGGTGTGTCCCCGCAAGCGTGCGAGCGCCTGATCCATCTCGCGATAGCGCGGATTCGGCGTCATGTTCTCCATCCCGAGATCGCCGATTCGCAGCGTCGGGAGGATGCCGACGAGGACCACATCTGCGGCGCAGAGCTGAGCGCCAACGCGAGCGATGCGCACCACGTCGTCGAGCTCGCGCTCCATCTCGCTCAGACACGACCCGCCGAAGATGCGCGGCGAGATGTTCGCCTCGAGGTTGAACTGGGCCAGCTCCGAGGTGAGCCGTGGGTCGTCGATCCGCGCCAGCACCTCCTGGTTCACCGTGGCGGGGCGCAGCGCCGCGTCGACGAGGAACATCTCCTGTTCGGCGCCGATTCGTCGCACGCCGCTCTCGATCATGTCGCTCTCGAGGATCTGCTCCAGCGCCTGGAGATCGGCGAGGACGTGCCTCATGAAGCCGTGCAGTCGCTCGGGCTGCACGCCGCCGTTGTCCGTCTCGACGGCCGGCTTACCCAACGAAACGATCTCGTCGTCTCGATCGCGATGCGAGACCATCGTTCTAGCTCCCCCTTCCCACCGCCATCGAAGGCGGTCAGCCCCTCACTTCTTCTTCTCGACCCGACGTCCTTTGTCGTCGACGATCATCACGACCGCGTCGAGCAACGCGCCCCGCTGCTCCCAGTACCCGGCGATCAACGTTCGCCCCTTGGGCAGAGCGACGGCGGCGAAGACCATCTCGGTTCCGGTCGTGCCGTAGAGCCGCTTCCAAAGCTCTTTCCCCGCGCGATCGAGGCGGATCAGCCAGATGTCCGCGCGCCCCGCTCCGAACGACTTGGTCCAGCCGACGACGACGACGCCACCGCCCTTCGCTGGAGCGAGCGCCCAGGCGCCGTCCCAACCCTTACCGCCGAAGGTCTTGTCCCAGACGCGGCTGCCGTCTCCGCGAAGGCGCAGGACCCAGATGTCCTCTTGGCCGGCTCCCTTGGAGTAGGTCCCGCCGGTCACGACGAAGTCGCCGTCGGAGAGGGCGACGATCCGCTTCGCTTCTTCCGTCGCCGTTCCGCCGTAGGTCTTGTCCCAGCGCAGGCTGCCATCGCGCTTGGCGCGCAGGACCCAGAAGTCCTCTTTGCCCGCGCCCTTGGACCAGGTTCCCCCGGCCGCGACGAAGCCATCCTTGGTCGAGACGACGGAGAAGAGCCCATCGAAATCCTTGCCGCCGTAGGTCTTCTCCCACTTGGCGAGCCCCGCTCCCGAGAGGCGAAGCGCCCAGCCGTCCCAGGCGCCAGCACCCTTCGAGGAGGTCGCCCCAACGGCGATGAAGTCTCCACCGAAGGCGACCACGTCAAAGAGCACGTCGTGCTTGGCTCCACCAAACGTCTTCTGCCAGAGGCGCTTGCCCTTGGCGTCCAGGCGCACGACCCAACCGTCCTGCAGACCGGCTCCGCTGCTTTCGGTCGAGCCGACGGCGAGGCAGCCGCCGTCGCGCGTGCCGACGACGCCGTAGAGCTTGTCGTTTTTCGCGCCGCCAACCGTCGCCTTCCAGCGCTGACGCAGGGCGGTATCGAGACGGATGACGAAGCTGTCGTACGATTTCGGTGCGACCTCGACGTGACCCACCAGGCAGACGCCTCTGGGATCGACCGAGGCGCCGCGGAACAGCTCGCGCCGCTCCCCGGAGACGGTCAGCCACCAGGCCACATCATCGGCCTTCGCGCTGCGGGGAATCGAGCTCAGGGTCAACAAACACGCGAGAACTGGCCACGCTTGCCGCATCAATTCCTCGTTCCTCCCAAATCATCGGGGGTTCTGAATGTGCATCCTTTCTAGAACGAAGACCTACCGGATGCAAGCAACAAATTTTCGATCCGCGGTAGATCCTTTCGAGGACCTGTGCGTCGAAACGCTTCAGAAACGCCGGTGATGGGCGTTCCGAACGGCGTAAACTCGCCGACAAACTCGGAGACACGCATCGCGTCACCGCGCTCTCGCCATTTCACTCCGCGTCGGAAGTTCCGTATGCGGATGTCGCCGCCCGAAGTGTCGAGAGAGCGTGCCGCGTGCATCTTCGAGGCCAGTGGAGTGCAAACCCGCCCTGGCACATTCGGACACCCGTCACCGGCGTTGTTCGTTTCACCACTCCCCGACGATCTCGTCACAGCACAAATTCGGCCACCACGGGACGATGGTCCGAACCGCAGTCCATCAGAACCTCCGCCGATCGACAGCGCAACTCGGCGCTGTGGTAGATGTCGTCGAGGCGCAGCGCGAGGTTCAGCGGGCCGACTCGCTCGGACCAGGTGGCGACGTCGGGTGTGTGTCGATCCAACGCGCTCTCCAGGCTCCAGGCGCGGCGGAGAAAGCCACGGGCCAGCCCCCAGGGCTCGTTGAAGTCGCCGCAAACGACGAGCGGCCGCCGTTCTCCGACGATCCGCCTCATCGAGCGGACCTCGCGAAACCGTGCGAGAAAGGTCGTGAACCAGGCGAAGGGTACCGAGAGCCGACCGCCGCGTTCGAGATAGGGCGGCCTCAGATGCACGTTGATCAGGTGAAGCGAGCCGTCGCCGATCGCGAGCTCGTGATACCAGGCACCGAACCACCCCCCTGTCGGCGGGATCAGCTTCTTCTCGACGAGGACCCGGCGCCGGCTCCAGAGCGCCATCCCGCCTGGGCCGCCCGTTGGACGGAGCGAGCGCCACCTGTAGCGCTCGGCGAGCGACCGAGCGAGCGCCGCGTCCCACTCCGCCGTGTTCTCCTGGAGGCAGACGACGTCGGCGTCGACCCCGATTAGCGCGGCGGTCACGCGATCGAAGTCGCGGTTCGTGCGTTCGACGTTGAGTGTGCAAAGTCGGAAGCCCGTCATCTCGGCTATCCTCGGGAATTCGAGCCACAAACGGCGTCCGCCGGCGTCGAGCTCCGAGAGCGGCCCCGGGGAAAAAACGGTGCTTTTTCGGGGCGCTCATCACAAAAAACTTCAGTCGGCGCGGAAACTCCCTCTATACTATTGGCAAATCTCAGGAAATGAAAGCGTCGACCGCCCTCGCGGTGACGGTGGGATCCGCGACGAGCGTTCGCCGATGGACGGCGGGCGAGCGCTCGAGATCGGTGCGCTTTCGCACGTGGAGGAAGAAGATGCAGCTCGTAACTCCCAACACCACAGGAAAACGCTCACACGGAGCTCTTGCGGCCCTCGCTCTCGCCTCGCTCGGATTGGCGCTGCTCTGTTTCAGCTCCGTCGCCAGCGCCCAGTGCCCGCGCTACTGGAATCCGGTCCGCACCAATGGTTTGAACTACATGGTCACCCTCAATGGGGACTTCGGATTGTTGTGGGGGAAAAATCGCGACGACAACCTGAACATGGGCAGTTACGTCGCAGGCTTGAACCTCGACGCTCGAGGATACCTCGGGATGGTCACCTTCGGCGTCGCGGGCGATTTCCAGTTCGGCAAGCACAAGAGCCACTATCAAATCGTCGACGCCCACATCGGGATCAACATCTCCGAGACGGGGTTGGCGGGGTACAAGTACATCCTTTCCCACTTCTCGATGCGCGTCTGGAACGTTCAGTACAGCCGCACGCGCTGGTGCGCGCAAACCCAGGGAACGGCTCGACACCACCAACTGACGACGGGGCCGAAGTTCATCTTCACCTATCGCGGCAAGGGCGCTGGCGCCCACCTGACCTATCGCTTCACCCAGGTCTGGACGCGGAGCAACATGGCCTGGTACGCCGAGGCGCAGTTCAACTACGGCAACCTCAACGCCTTCAGCAACGGCTCGGCGTTCTCGTTGACCAAGAAAGGGTCGGCCCACGCCTACGGCGGAAAGGTCTCGCTCAACTATATCTGGAGCTACACCAACTCGGGGTTCAGTATCGGCTACTTCGCGGGGGCCTGGAATTTCATGATGAACGTCGGGATCGCCTTCTGGGGCGCATGATTCGGCGATTCTCAGAGTTTCGGCCGCACGATCACGGCATTCCAGAGCGTTCGCACCGCCTCGAGGACGCGATCGATCGATGAGCGCAGCTGATGCTCGTCGTCGAGCTCCCACAGCGTGACGTGGTCCCCCGAGCGCGCCACGAGTTGTCGACTGACGTCGATCGGGATCAGCGCGTCGCGCGTGCCGTGCAGAATAATCGTCGGCAGCGAGGGCGGGATCACGAGCGTCGAGGGATCGTCGATCGGAGGCTCGCTCCGAATCAGCGCCGGCGCCGCCAGCACCAGGCCGAAGAAGCGCTCGGGTTGCGTCTGGGCGAGATAGGTCGCCGCCAACCCCCCATAGCTCGACCCGACGAGCAGTGACGATCGGTGCGTCGCCAAGACCCAGCGTGTCTGCCGAATGCGCTCGTTCAGCGTCATCCCGCGGTGATCCGGCGCGATCACGGGCATCCCCGCTTCTCGCATCGCGTTCGCCTTGTACCCCTCGGGACTGCTCTCGAGGCCATGGAGGAAGAGCACGACGGCGCTCGGGATCAGGGTCGGCATCGACGTCGCCTGACCCATCGACTTCTGCTCGCTCATGGATCCATCTCTCCTCGTGTTCTGGGCCGCCGGCCGCGCCACTCGGCGCAGCACCACGCAACCTCGGCGAGATCGTGCGAGGTCTTCGCGCCCAAGATTCGGACGCGAGAACATTGTAGCACATCGATCCCGATGTCGACGACGGGCAGTTCTCAGCTCTGAAAAGCCGCGATCGAGAGCGCCAACCGAGGAGGTGGTCGCTTCCAATTGCCGATTGCCCGCGATCTGAGCTACAATACGACCATATAAATAGCCCGGGTTTCGATGGAGGTCGCATCATGTACCGCCAAATCGTTGCCAGCGCAGCCGCCTTGGCCACCATCGCACTGCTCTCCAGCGGCTGCAACGGCTTGCAGAGCGCGCGGCGGGACGCCGATCTGCACTATCAGAGGGGTCAGTGGTCCGAAGCGCTGGTGCGCTACCGCGACGCCTGCCGTAAGTATTCGTGGGTCGTCAGCGTCTGCTTCAAGTGGGGTCTGGTCGCCCAGCGCCTCAAGCGGTACGACGAGGCGAAGGAGGCCTATCGCCTGACCCTGCGCGCCAATCCTCGTATTCCGTCGGTCTACAACAATCTGGGCGCGATCGCCTGGATTCAACGCGAGCTCTCCGACGCCGAGCGCCACTTCCGCAAGGCGATCGAGCTCGACCCCTCGAACTCGGTCGAGGCGCACAACAACCTGGCGATGGTGCTGTTGCGAAAGGGGCAGACCAAGCTCGCCCTCGAGGAGCTGGTCCACGCCAAGAACAAGTGGCCCAAGCCGCAGCTGATGTCCACGCTACAGGTCAACCTCGGACGCGCCTATTTCCAGCTCGGCAAGTTTCGGGAGTCCCTCAGCGAGTATCTTCAGGCGCTCGAGAGCGATCCGAACAATGTGCACGCCCACAACAATCTCGGCGTGATCTACGCCAAGATGCAGCAGTTCCAGAATGCCCGTTTGCACCTGTCGATCACCCTCAAGCTGCGTCCCGACGACGTCGCGCCCTATTACAACCTCGGGATCGTCGCCTTTCTCGAGGGAAAATACGGCCAATCGGTGCAGTCGAACAAAGACGCCCTGCGTCACGCACCGCGGTATGTCCGGGCGTACAACAACATGGCGATGGCCTACTATCGCCTCGGAGACTTCAAGCTGGCCAACGACGCCCTCCAAGAGAGCTTGCGCATCGACAACCGATATGGGGCGGCGTACAACGGGTTGGCGGTCTTGGCGATCGCGCGCTCGAGGTACGGCGAGGCGATCCGGTTGTTGTCCAAGGCGATCGATCTGACGCCGCGCGTCGCCACCTTCCACTTCAATCTCGGGCTGACCTACTTCAAGACGAAGGCCTATGCCAAGGCGCTCTCGGCGTTCGAACGCGCACAGGAGCTCGATCCCGAGTTTCCTGGCGTCCAAGAGAACATCAAGGCGCTGCGCAACCTGATCGACAACCGCTCGGGCGGCAGTTTGCTTCCCTATCCGCGCATCCGCTGGCGACTCGGTGGCGGACAGGTGCGCTGACCGCGAGAAAAACGCCAACGTTGTTTACAATGTCAATTGGGCAACCATTGCCCACGCCCTCGCCCCTTTGCTAACCACCTGATAATACGAGCCTCTTCTACTTTGCTCGCTGGCACGCCATTTGCTAAATGGGCACCCGGAGTGTCAACCGGGTGCACGAGCGAGAGGGAGAGCAACGGATGAAGCGCGTACAACGAATCGGATTTTTTGTCGCGGCGATGGGCATTTGGCTAGCGGCGTCGGCGTGCGACGCACCGATCGGGCAGAGCGACCGGCCGACGACGGTTCCGGGCGACCCGACGAAGACGGCGGTCCTCAAGACCGCGCTCACCTATGAGCTCGCGGAAACGAATGGCACCGAGTCCAACGAGTTCACCGTCGGCGTGAATCCGACGATCGCCCTCAAGCAGGACAGCCTCTTCTTCGATCAGAACGGCGTCAGAAAGAGCGTCACGTTGGTCAACATGGTCCTCGGGCTGAAGAAGGCGTTGACCCTGTTCTACGACAGCAAAGAGAAGGACGCGGCGATCAAGCAGGCCGAGGACGTCCGCGACCTACTGCAAAAGACCG
>JAGQJP010000407.1 GCA_020430585.1 Myxococcales bacterium
CGATTCGACGACGGGAATGCAGCTCTGGGGATTGCTCGACCGTCGAGATTTTCACAGCGAAGACGACGACCTGACCGCGCTCGTCGAGGATCCGCCCGCCGAGCTCGAAGAGCCCGCCGCCCCCGAAGGAGACGAGATCGAGCTCAAGATCGGCGACTATCTCGAGCATCCGCGGCTCGGTCGCTGCGAGATCGTGCAGATCGACGGCGACGAACGCGTCCACATCCGCCTCGAGAACGGCCGGATCGTCGTCCTCTCTCTCGTCGTCTGCACCCTCGAACCGACCGGGAAGAAGGGCAATCGGCAGATCTACAACGTGCAGATCAAGCGCCGACGCTGACCTCAACCCTCTCGATATTCGTCGGGATCGATCTGGTATCGTTTGAGCCAGCGGTAGATCTGTTTGCGATCGCGGCCGAGGAGCTGGGCGAGCTGACTGACGTTGCCACCGCTCTGGCGCAGCGCCTGGATCAACTCATCGGGGGTCGGCGCCCCCGAGCCGGACGAGCCGTCGTTCTCCTCCATTCGACGGAAGACGCGCTCGGCGATTTCGAGGGGCAGATCGTCGAGATCGACCGGCCGTTCACCGCGTGTGACATACGGCAGACGGCGCACCAGCTTCTTCAGCTCGCGCACGTTGCGCGGCCAGTCGTGGAGCGCCATCGCTTCGAGGGCGTCGGGAGAGAGGGCGAGCGGGGATTGGCCGCCTTCGGTGACGAGGCTGTCGATCAGCAGCACCAGGTCTTCTCGGCGGC
Organism: Myxococcales bacterium; assembly: GCA_020430585.1. Classification (GTDB taxonomy): domain Bacteria; phylum Myxococcota_A; class UBA9042; order JAGQJP01; family JAGQJP01; genus JAGQJP01. The sequence continues at coordinate 756 of JAGQJP010000407.1, forward strand.
TCCGTAGAGGGGGGAGCTGGATCGTCGCCTCGTCGAGCCGGGCGAAGAGGTCGTCGCGAAACGTTCGGTCGAGCACGGCCCGGCTCAGGTCGCGGTTCGTCGCGGCGACCACCCGCACGTTGGCGATTCGCGCGCGCGTCGAGCCGAGGGGGGTGAAGCTTCGGTCCTGAAGGAAGCGCAGCAACTTCGCTTGGATCTCGATCGGCAGCTCGCCGATCTCGTCGAGAAACAGCGTCCCCTCTTCGGCGGCGTCGACGAAGCCGGGGGCCGAGGTCACGGCTCCCGTGTAGGCGCCCTTGGTATGGCCGAAGAGCTCGCGCTCGACGAGCTGCGTGGGGATCGACGCACAGTTGACCGGGACAAATGGCCCGCAGCGTCCGCTCCGTTCGTGAATCATGCGCGCGGCGACTTCCTTCCCTGTTCCGGTTTCGCCCAGCAACAGAATCGTCAGCTCCGACGCCGCGAAGAGCTGAATCTGCTCGCGCACGCGGCGCAGCGGTAGCGCCTGGCCGCTCAGCAGCCCGTCGTCGAGCGTATTTTGGCGCGCCTCGAACGCTCCCACGACCAGCGTGGTATCGCCGATCCGCACCACGTCTCCTGCGTCGAGCACCGCCCCATTCGCTGCGCGACCGTTGTGCCAGCTGCCGTTCTTGCTACCGAGGTCGTGGAAGGTCGGTGCAGCGTGGGTCGCGTAGCGGACCTCGGCGTGGGTGCGGGACATCCGCCGATCATCGAAGGCGATCGCCCCGTCACCCTCCGGTTGCCGCCCGAAGCGCAATGGTTGGCCGAGGAGGGGGATCACGGGGTGGGGGCAGCCGCGTGTCAGCACGAAGAGCGCCGTCACCGCCTTCTGCGGCGGGCGCCAGGCTGGCGTCGTGAGGGTCATCTCGGGATTGGATTCGCTCATCACCCCATTCTACCCAGAGCCGTCATCTCGCACAACACGCAGACTCATCTGTGATACCCTATGAGAATGATGAGACACACGCTGTGGCTAGTTTTCGTCGTCGGCTGTCTCCAACCGGGGTGCAAAGAGGCGAAGCGCCTCCTCACCCGCCCCTCGAAGTTGCCCGAGAAGATGTGGGACGAGCGCGAGCCGAAGCGGGGCGTCGTTCCCAAGGCGGCGCCGCGCGGTCCTCGTCGCCCCGTGAACCGCCAATGGCAGCCGCCGATGATGAGCCTGGGGCGGGTCTGCACCGTGATCACCGAAGCGCACGTCAGCGCCGACGAGCCGAACAGCTTCCGCATCGACGAGGCGCTGCGCCGTGAGCTCGCCAAGCCCGGCGTGCTCGAGGGAGACATCGAGCTCGCGCCCTTCGATGGTCGTGGGCTCCGCGTCGTGAGCGTGCGCTGGGGCTCGCTCTATCGGGCGCTGGGGATCCGCATCGGCGACGTCCTGGTGTCGCTCGACGGGAAGCCGATCGCTTGGGGAAGACAGCTCTTCGACGCACTGAAGACGAGACCAGAGGTCGCCCTCTCACTCATCGCCCGCGACGGCCGGCGCTTCACCTTCGGCTACCGCTTCGTCAAAGCGCGCTACCCCTTGGTCTGTCTCAATCGCGGGCTTTGGCCCAAGCGCGTCGTCGCGCACCAGGCGCCGGGGATCGAGAGGCTCGAGTGCCGCAAGCGACTGGTCAAGCGCCTCGCGCCGCTCCGCTACGACGTACACGAGGCGCTGCTCGGGGCGCCGGATCGCGCTGCGACGCCGACGCGGATCATGCCGGCCCACCGTAAGGGCAAATTCGCTGGCTTTCGCGTCTGGTATCTCCAGGAGGGCGCGTTGTTGCGTCTGATCGGTTGGAAACCCGGCGATCTGATCAAATCGATCGACGGCACCAGGCTCGTTCACCCGCGCGACGCCCTGCGCCTGCTCGAGCGCCTGCGGCGGGCGCCGTCGTTTCGCGTCATGCTGCGGCGACGACGCCAATTGCTCGAGGCGAGCGTGGTCGTCACAAGCGGGCCGTTGCCGTCGTCGTGTCTCGTTTCCGCCAAGCCGAGACCGAGCGCGCCATCGATTCGGTTGACGCCAGCGTGTCTGAAGAGCTCGTTTCTCCGCCGAGATTCGATGAGCTACAACGTCCCAGTGGGGCTCTTCGTCGGCGAGCTCGCCGCGCTCTGGTTGCGCACGATCCGCATTCGCGCCCACTTCGAGGGGGGCGTGTTCAAGGGGATGCGTCTGATCATCCCGCGGGACAAGGTCGTATCGATCGACCACACCGGATTGGCGCACCACGACCTGATCGTGGCGATCAACGGCAGCGTGCTCGACGGTCCGAACCGCGCCTTCACCGCCTTCGAGCGTGTCCTCGCGACGCGCCGCATCGAGCTCACGATTCGACGCGGGTCCCAGAGCTTCAAGCTGGCCTATCGGCTCGTCGACCGCCCGCTCTCGCCCAACTGCCTATCGCCGCTGACGCCGACGTCGCCGCCCGCGCCGAAGCCGTAGTCGCCCGAGCTATGGCGCGGTCTTTCGGTCGCCCGAGAAGGTGCCCGAGAAGTTGTTGCCCTGGGAGCCCTCGTACTCGATATTCCCGTCGTAGGTGCCGTTGATGATCTTGTCGACGAGCAGGTCGTTGTCGGTGTCGACGAGCGTGCAGGTGCCTTGAACGCGCAGGCGCGTGTCGAGGGCGAGCTGGTCGACGAAGCTCGTCAAAAGCGTGCCGAGGAACGAGAGCAGGCCCTCACCCGCCGTGCAGAGGGACTTGAGCGCACCCTCGCTGATATCGCCGAAGAAGGGGATCCCGCTCACCGAGCCGGCGACGTCCTCGGCGAACTTGTCGCAGTCGATCAGCGACTTGACCAGCGCCGAGAGCGAGGTGATCGACGGGTCTCCCGTGATCTTGGGCAAGAGGATGTTGTTGATCACGTAGACGATCAGCTTGCCGTAGTGCAGGTTGATCGTGTGGCGCTCGATGTTCAGCTGGTCGAAGTTGACGATCGAGCCGACGAACTCGCCCTTGATGATGTCCAGCGGATAGGCGAGATCGGGGCTCTGCAGGGCGTTCATCGAGAGCGAGAACTTCGTCCCGCAGGTGTCGTAGTCGGGCGCGTTCTTGTCGCAGCCGAACTTCCACCAGAAGTTGATCGTGTGCCAGATCTCGGTCCCGCGCACGAGGAAGTCGTTGGAGAGCTTCGAGAAGCTCAAGGTGTACTCGATCTCGAGGTTGGTGATCAAGTTCGTGATCTGCGAGAGGGCGTCGAAGACCGGTTTGAGAAATCCGATGTTCTGGATCTGATTCGTCAGCCAGTCCGAGATGTAGTCCTCGACGAGGTCGATCACCACGTTCAACGCCGTGCCGAGGATGCCGAGCCACTGCTGGAGCACCGTCTGGGCCAGGTCGATCAGGAACTGGCCGGGATCTTCCACAGCCAGCACGATCTGCTTGATCACGTCGCCGAGCTTGCCGGGGATCGCGTTGACGAAGTTGAAGTGGCCGATCATGTCGTAGACGCCGACGACATCGAGGGAGAGGATGTAGAGCGTCAGCGTGACCTTGGTCGTCTCGCCCTCCTGCACGAAGAGGCCGTCGAGGCAGCCGGCGGCGACGAGCTGGTTGTCGGCGCGAAATCCGGTGGCAAAGACGGTGAAGTTCACTCCGACCGCGAGGTTGTTGAACTTCGTCTTGTCCGAGGTCGAGAGCGCGGTCTGGTCCGCGAGGACGTCGGTCGGCGGTTGGGTCGGCACCAGGTTGTTGCAGATGTAGTTGCCCTCGAGGAGGATCAGCTTGATCTTCGCCAGCTGCACCGGGGCGTCGTACTTGAGGGCGACCTCGAGGTTCCCCGTCGGCGCGTCGGCGACGTTGACGGTCAGCGTGATCGGGCTCGCCG
>JAGQJP010000408.1 GCA_020430585.1 Myxococcales bacterium
CCGAAGCCGACACCGACACCGACGCCGAAGCCGACGCCAACACCGACGCCGACACCACTCGGGCCACGGCCCAGTCCGAGGCGACCGGGCGACGGCCAGACCGAAGCGCAGCAGCCGATCGGCAAGCTACGACGCCCTCACCGTGCGCCGCATCCGGCAAAGGTCGTGATGTTCCAGCTCACCTCGGTGCCGACGGGTGCGAAAGTGACGCAGGACGGTCGGCTACTCGGCTATACGCCGCTGCAGATCCAGGTCCCGCGGGGGCCCGCGTCGAGCACCTTCGTCTTCAGCATGGCCGGCTTTCGGCACCAACGCCTGGTGCTGGCCAACGGCACGGACCAGACGCGAACGATCGTCCTGCGCCGTCACCAGCGACCAAGGGCTCCCAAGCCCAAGACGAAGCTGAACAAGGACGACGTCAAACGACTCTACGACGCCTACAAGAAATATCGACACTGGTTCTGAGGGGTTCTGCTCACCGGCCGCGGCGGTAGCCGAGCCGCTCCGTTCAGCGATCGAAGCTCAAGGCCCGCCGCTCTTCGAGCAGCTCCACCAGCCGCTCGACCGCCTCATCGACGCCAATTCGATCGAGAGGTAGCACGAGGTCCGCTTCCGTCGGCGCCTCGTAGGGACGATGCACGCCCTCGACCTCCGGGAAACGGCCCGACTCGGCGCCAGCGTAGATTCCGCGGTGATCGCGCTGGCGGCAGACCGCTTCGGGCGTCGAGATGTAGACCTCGAAGAAGTCGTCGGCGCCGACGGTCGTGCGCGCCTCCTCGCGGGATGCCCGGCTACCACTGACGACGGCGCAGATCGTGATCAGCCCGGTGTCGCGGAAGCGCGCCGCCACCGCTGCGAGGCTGCGATCGCCGAAGAGCTCGGGTGCCGCAGCGCCGCGGTCACTGCTGTAGCGCACGTCGTCAGGGTCGAGGACGTGGGCCAGAAACCCCAGGTCGAAGAGGCGACGTTCGAGGGCGTAGGCGATCGTCGACTTGCCCGCCGCGGGCAACCCCGTCAGCCAGACGACAGAGCCGCGCTGGCGCAATCGTTCGGCGCGCTCGGTCGGGCTCACCTCAGTCGCTGGCTTGGTTTTGCGCCGCGTCAACTCTTCGAATGGCTCGACCTCGCCCTCCGCTGACACCGTCGAGGGAGGCTCGAGGATCATTCCCGCGCCGACCGTGTTGTTCGTCAGCGAGTCGATGATCACGAAAGCGCCCGTCGCGCGATTGTCGGTGTAGGCATCGAAATAGAGCGGCTGGTGGCAAGTCAGGCGCACTCGGCCGATGTCGTTGAGCGCCATCGTCGCCGCGGGCCGATGCTCGAGGGTCTCGAGATCGACGAGCCACTCGACCGCTTCGATGTTGGCCCGAACGTAGCGTGTGGTGTGCTTGATGAAATAGGACTTCTGCGTGTCGAGGGGCTTGTCGGCCATCCAGACCACCATCGCCTCGACGTGACGCGCGACGTGGGGCAGATTGTCGGGGCAGACGACCATATCGCCGCGTCCGCAATCGACCTCGTCCTCGAAGCGGAGGATCACCGACATCGGAGAGAACGCGCGCTCGATCGCGCCGCCGTAGGTGTCGATCGCCTTGATCGTCGTCGTCACACCCGAGGGCAAGAGCAGCACGCGCTCGCCGCGCCGAATCGCCCCGCTGGCGATCTGGCCGGCGAACCCGCGATAGTTCAGATTCGGCCGCAGGGCGAGCTGCACGGGGTAACGAAAGTCGCGGCTGTTGCGGTCACGAGTGATCTCGACGGTCTCGAGAAACTCGAGGAGCGTGCCGCCGACGTGCCAGGGCGTCCGTTCGCTGCGCTCGACGACGTTGTCGCCATCGAGCGCGCTGATCGGGATGAAGGTCAGATCGCGAAAGCCGAGGTGCTCGGCGAACGCCACGAGCTCGGCGCGAATCTCGACGAAGCGCGACTCGGCGAAGCCCACGAGATCCATCTTGTTCACCGCCACCAACAGGTGCGGGATACCGAGCAACGAGGCGATGTAGGCGTGGCGCCGCGACTGTTTCTGCACGCCGAGGCGCGCGTCGATCAGAATGATCGCCACGTTCGCCGTCGACGCCCCAGTCGCCATGTTCCGCGTGTACTGCACGTGGCCCGGCGTATCGGCGATGATGAATTTGCGCTTCGGCGTCGAGAAATAGCGGTAGGCGACGTCGATCGTGATCCCCTGTTCCCGCTCCGATTTCAAGCCGTCGGTGATCCGGGCGAAATCGATCCCGCCCTGCGCCGCGTCCGACGCATCGGCGAGCTGATCCTCGTAGACGCCCTTGGTGTCGTGCAAGAGTCGGCCGATCAGCGTCGACTTGCCGTCGTCGACCGAGCCTACGGCGACGAAGCGCAGCAGCTCTTTTTGCTGATTCTGCTCGAGGAACGCGTCGATGTCGCGCTCGGCCAATTCGTGTTCGCTCGACTGCCACTGTGCCATCAGAAGTATCCCTCGCGCTTTTTCACTTCCATCGAGCCCTCTTCGTCGAAGTCGATCAGCCGGTCCTTTCGCTCGGATTGGCGCGTGATCATCATCTCGCGAATGATCTCGGGCAGGGTCGTGGCCGTCGACTCGATCGCCCCCGAGAGGGGGTAACAGCCGAGGGTGCGAAAGCGGACCATCCGCAGCTCGGGAACCTCGCCCGGTCGAAGGGGTAAGCGATCGTCGTCGACCATGATCAACGCGCCGCTGCGCTCGACGACCGGGCGCTCCTTGGCGAAGTAGAGCGGCACGATCGGGATCTGCTCGAGATAGAGGTACTGCCAAATGTCGAGCTCGGTCCAGTTCGAGAGCGGGAAGACGCGAATGCTCTCGCCGCGATTGATCTTCGCGTTGTAGAGATTCCAGAGCTCGGGCCGTTGATTCTTCGGATCCCATTGCTGAAAGCGGTCGCGGAAGGAGTAGATCCGCTCTTTGGCGCGCGACTTCTCCTCTTCGCGGCGCGCCCCACCGAAGGCGGCGTCGAAGCCATGCTTCGTCAGGGCCTGGACCAACCCCTGCGTCTTGAGAGCGGTGGTGTATTTGTTCGATCCGTGATCGAAGGGATTGATCCCCTCGTCGATCGCCTCTTGGTTGATGTGGACGATCAGATTCAGCTCGTTTTCTTCGACGAAGCGACGCCTGAACTCGTACATCTCACGAAACTTGTAGGTCGTATCGACATGGAGCAGCGGAAACGGCAGCGGAGCGGGATGAAAGGCCTTCATCGCCAGCCGCGCCATCACCGACGAGTCCTTGCCGATCGAGTAGAGCATCACGGGCTTCTCGAACTCGGCGACGACTTCGCGAAAGATGTGAATGCTCTCGGCTTCGAGCATCTTGAGGTGCGTCAACGTTTGGGGCTCGAGGACAGCGGCGGTCACGACGCAACTCCTTCTTTTTACGTCGAATGGTATAGCTAACCGGAAATGGCGCGGCGTGTCAATCGGCGCCGCGCACACGAGGTTCGAAATCGAGCCCGAGATGGGAAGCAGCGGGCGTGAGCGCTCGCCGCGGAGCACGCGAGCGATCGACGCGGAGCTCGTCCTCGGCGTCGCGCCCGGCCGTGCCTTGGGGTTGACGACACCGCGAAAACTGCGTTAATCTCAGGCACGAATCGCGAGCCAGCGCAGCCAAAATTCCCGCAACCCTGCGGTTTCACTACGAAACCGCACCGCAGAGGATTTCGCCGTGAACGAGTTCCTGCAGATCATCAGCTCGCTGCCGACGGTGATCTTCACGGGATTGCTCGGCGTCTGCGTCGTGTACTGGCTCTTCGTGGTGATCGGCGCGATC
>JAGQJP010000409.1 GCA_020430585.1 Myxococcales bacterium
CCCGCGGCGAGTTGCCCGACCGAGGCCAGCTTCTCGGACAGGACCAGCGAGTCCTGGGTGCGCGCCAGCTCTTCGTTGACCCGTTTGAGGTGCTCGAGGTGCTTCTGGATGCGCTCCTGCTTGTCGCGCAGCGTCTCGGCCATCGTTTCGATCGAGCGGTTGAGGACCTGCAGATTGTTCGTCAGATCGAGGGAGATCGGCCGCTCCATCACCGCCACGGAGAGGCGGCTGATCGTAGAGAGCATCTGGTCGACCGGTTTGACGACCGAGCGTTGCAGCAAGAAGACACCGACGAGCAGCGCGAGTAGCGTGGCGAACCCGAGATAGCCGATCACGAGAAGTCGCACCGAGCGTGTCTCGTTGCGAAATCGCGGAAAGTCGCTGACGAGGGCGAACGGCTCGCGCTGGGGGCCACGGCTTCGCCCGATCAGCAGGCGATTCCCGCCCGCTCGCACCCAGACCACCAGAGGTGATTTCTCGTGATCCCGTGGCACCTTTTGGAGCGCCTCCGAGAGCGACGGATGGGTGCGACTCAGCTCGATCAGCGCCTCGCCTCGGATGATCGACCTCCCAGAGGGCCTCCCCGCCAGTCGATCGAGAGAGCGGGTGTCTTCGGCGATCTCTTGGGCGCGGGTGACCCAGCGCTTCTGCCACTCGTGGTACAGGGCCCGCTGCATCAGGTGTAGGGCGAGCACCGAAAACAGGCCGCAGGCGACGACGAGCGTGAGCAGCAGGTAGAACAGAATCTGCGCGCGCAAGCCCAAGCGCATACCACCCCTCACCGCGCGCCGCTGATTCGGGCAAACCAGCGGATCAGGGTCTCCCCGAAGAAGATGTACTCGATCGCCGCCATGGCGATGAAGGGCCCGAAGGGTAAGACCATTCGCGAGAACGCTCCCGCGGGCGGCAGCGCTGTCGTGCCGTCGGGCTCAGATGGTCTCGCGGCCTCCCGCTCGGCGGCGTTCTCTCGCTCTCCGTCGCTCTCGTTGTGGCTCTCGCTGTGGCGCTCGCTCTCGATGTCGCTCTCGCTGTGGCTCTCGCTGTGGCTCTCGCTGTGGCTCTCGCTGCCGCTCTCACCGATCCCTTCGAGGAGATATGGCGGGGGTGCGGGCTCGGCGCGCAGAACGCGAAGGATCACCGCGAAGATCACGCCCTGGACCGAGCTGGCGAAGAAGAGGAACGGTAGCGCTTGCCAGCCGAGGAACGCGCCAGCCATCGCCATCAGCTTGAAGTCTCCGCCGCCCATCCCCTCGCGGCCGGTCAACCAGTGATAGCCTTCGATCAGGAGCAAGATCGTACCGCCGCCGAGGAACAGCCCGAGGAAGGACTCGTGAAAGGCGATCCCCGTCGTTCGCGAGAAGAGCCCGTGCACGAGCAGACCGATGGCGATGCCCGGCACCGTGATCACGTTCGGAATGATGAACCAGTCGAGGTCGATGAAGGTCACCGCGATCAGCGCCCCGACGAAGACGAAGAGCACGCCGAAGTTGAGCAAGAGCGGCGTCCAGGCGTCGAAGGGTCGGGTCGTCAGGAGGTACCGGTAGAGCGTCAACGAAAGGCCTGCGGTAGCGAGCTCGACCATTGCGTAGCGCGCACTGTACCGCGCCCCGCACGAGGCGCAGCGTCCGCGGAGGATCAGGTAGCTGAGGATCGGCACGTTGTGGAAAAAGGGGATCGGCGCCTGGCACGAGAAACAGTGCGACGGCGGGCGGGAGAGCGACATGCCGCGCGGTAGGCGGACGATCACGACATTGAGAAAGCTGCCCCAGAGGGCACCCCAAACAAAGACCAACAGCTGAAACGAGTAGTGGTCCGGGCCCAGTTGCGCGATCGACATGTGGCGATAGTACACCACGCGGCGAGGGGTGTGAAGAAAGCGTCAGCGAATGGTCATCGTGCCGATGTTCAAGCGGTTGTCCCGTCCGTGCGAGATTCCGTCGCCCGAGCGAATGATCTTCAGCCGCGGGCCTTTCTCGAGGTAGAAGCCCATCTGCATGTGGCGCGTCCCCCCGTCGGTACCGATCGGGATCGTGCGCTCGAAGGTGTCGATCGCGATGTCTCCCGGCATCCAATGCCGCGTCTCGAAGCAGCCGATGCATTTGGCGTCGTTCGCCGAGGAGAGGTTGAGCACCCAGTGGTCGAAATGGAGCCGTCCGCCGCCGATTCGGTCGACGTGCATGAAGATCTTGTAGGAGCCGTAGGGTTGGTTGACGCTCAGAAAGTACATCTTGATCTTGAACTTCTGTCCGCTGCTCACGACGTCGGCAGGCGACTGGTAGCCGAGGAAGACGATCGCGGGTACCAGCTGCGATGCGGAGATTCCCTGGCGTCGCAGCTCGGACCATTGGCGCGTCTTGCTCGCCTCGATGCCGAACTCACCGTATCCCGGGTGGAACCGGGCGGTCGGGAGCAGCGGTCGCACGGTCTGTCCAACGAAGCTGTGTAGATTCGTGGTCGGCAGCGTTTCGGGCACGCGAATCACGGCCTTGGCGATCCAGTTGCGGTCCGGCTCGTCGCTCTTGAGCTGGTTCGACACGAGGACGTAGGCGAAGCTGCGCTCGTCGAGCACCTTGAGGAACTCGCCGTTCTTCCGCGAGCGAAAGTCGTAGTTCAGACGGCTGAAGTCGCGGCGCGAGACGATGTAGTACTTGCGATCGTCCGACGAGAGGCCGCGGATCGTCGCGTCGAGCGTCACCGACGGGATGTCCGCGGTGTAGAAGTTGCGATCGGCGCTGCCCAGTGAGAACGTTCCGTATTTGAAGAGCTTGCCCTTGATCTCGTTCGTCCCCGCGGAGCGGCGATAGGTCTCGAGGATGTGCTTCTGGCTCAAATTGTAGCTCAGCTTCTTGCTGAAGCTCGTCGCCAACGGGAGGCAGAAGGCGACGGCGCCGAGCATCAGCATGCTCGCCGCGACGCGCTTGGACTCGAACAGCGCGAACGGGTTGAGGTTCGCGATCCAACCGGTGGAGGCACCCTTCGGTTCGCCTCCGACCGACGGCTTTCCGCCGCGATGCGGCCAGACACGGTTGAGCAACACGCCGAGGAGCCCGGCGATCAAGACGGCGCCGAGATATCGGCTGCCAACGAGGAAGACTTTGAGCAGCGGTCCGAGCCGGAACGTCCAGGCGGACTCCGCGACGCCCTTGCGGCTCACCTCGTTGACGGCGATCATCGAGTCCTTCACCCCCATCGCCAGCGACACGATCGCGTCGAGGCTGACCAGGGAGAAGACGACGACGAACGCGTACCAGATGTGCCACCAGCGGCCCTCCTTGGCGATCCGCTCGACCAGATCGGGACGCAGAGCGCCCAGGCCGAAGAGCGCTCCGATGGCGACGAAGATCAGCGTCGGAGCGCTGTAGATCTGAAGCGTGGTCGCGACCCAACCCGGAACGACGCCACCGATCTTCGAGCTGACGAGGACGTCGCGATACTCGAAGGCCAGGTTGCCGATGAAGTAGAACAGAAAGAGCGCGCCGCCGACTCCGAGCCACCAACCCGCGCGACGTGCGGGGTTCTCGCCGAGCAGGCGCTTGGCCAGCGTCGATCGATCGCTGAAGAACCAGAGGATTGCCGGGGCGATGACCGCCAGCAGGGCGATCCAGGTATCGGCACGGCGAAGTAGATTCCCGACAGGTGAAAAGGCGAGCGCTCTCGGATGGTTGAGGAGCTGGTAGTACGCGGTGTGCGCGATCGCCGAGCCGATGCAGACCAGCAGTGTTCCGAGCGCCGTAAGCGATAGCCCGAGACGCAGCGTGCCCGTGCTGCTCGATGTGCGTCGCCAGCTGCGCGTACGCTCGATCTGGCGGGCGACCAGCGAATGCAACCCGAGATAGAGCGTGAGGGCGATCAGCGCATAGAGTGTGAGCAGGAACGGCGAGAAGAGCACGTCTCGCCACATCTGCGCTCTGGTCAGGTTGCCGGACCCCTCCTCGAGGAGGATCGCGATGTAGGCTCGCGAGAACGAAAATCCCTTTACGGTCATCAAAATCGCGGCGATGAGCGCGCACACCGAGACGATGATCACGGTCGATCGGTCGATTCCACTCGTCTTTTTGCCTCCGCGCGCCCGGAGCCAGAGGAAGATTGCGCCTGTTCCGATCAGCAGGGCGCTGACCCCGAATTGCCACGTGCGAAAATACCCGGAGAAGCCGTTGACGACCGAGACCCCGAACGTCGCGGCCACGGTTCCGTCGACCGGAACCCCGCTCGCGTCGACCGAGATGCGGCGAGCCACCGAGAGAAAGACGTGGAGCGCGTTTCCTGCGAACGAGAACGCCGCTGCTGCGACGAGAAACGCGAGCGTCACCACGAGCTTCGGTCTCGCATCGGCAAGGCGTAGCCCCAGTCGCTCGATCGCGGGTAGTTGCAACAGACCGAGCTGGTCGGCGCAGAGCCCGAGGACGAGGCCGATTCCGCCGAGGATCCAGAAGGAGAGCACGGCGGTGGCGACCAAGCGACCGACCTGCGGGGCGCCGCTCGTTTGCGCACGGAGCTGCTGTAAGAGATCCGCCGCCGAGACATTCAGAAGGACCGCCGCCGCTCCCAGGGCGAGGATCGCGAAGATCAGCAATCCGATCTGCAGCCGCGCGCGATTGAACCAACCGAGCACTCGCTTCAGATACCGATGGAACAGCGTCGCCATGAGCAAGACGAACGCCAGCGTGTAGCCGAGGAGAATCTCGCTGTAGGCGAAGACGCGATCGAGAAAGCTCGCGTCGAGATTTCGCCCGCCGTGGTTGCGGTAGAGATCGAAGTTCGAGTTGTACTCCACCGCGCCGCTGACCGTGGCGTGGAGGAAGTAGCCGACGATCGCCAGTCCGAGCGCAATCCGTGTCGCCGAGAGCTTGCGCAAGAAGACCAGCACCTGCGAAAAGTAGAGAAAGGCGCCGACGGCCATCGCGAGCAGCGTGTACTTCGCCAAGCTGGAGAATTTCAGCGTCTCGGGGAAGAGCGGGTGCGAGCTGGTGGCGGGATCACCAGGGATCTGAAAGGGCGGATCGTAGGCGATCGGGCCGAGGATCGAACCCGGCGTGTTGCGAATCTCCTTGAGGAGGATCCCCGCTGCGAGCAGGAAGATCACGCCGATCAAGACATTGCGCTCTCCCGATTCCCAGAGCTCGTCGAGGAACACGCCGCAGGCGACGGCGGCGGCGACGATCGCCGGAAAGACGAAGTGTCCCATCTCTTTGAGGGTGACGGAGAAGAGGAGATAGCCAAAACCGAACCAGAGCAGCATCAACAGCGCGAGCGAGCGCTTCGGGTCCTCGCCAGGGGCCGATTCACCGCGCAGTCGCACGAACAGGCCGCCGAGGGCGAAGGGAAATAGCGCCGACCAGGGCAAGGCGGCGAAGCCGACCTGCTGGATGAAGTAATCGAAGTAGCGATGGCTCGTGTTCGGTCCGTTCGAGAAGAGCTGCACCGTCATGCGGAAATGGGTGAAATAGCTCCAATCGCTGATCCAGACCAACGTCGCCATCACGCCGAAGAAGGCCGCCAAACCGTACAGCGGCGCCAACGAGACCTGACGAAAATCGCGAGCGACGAGGACGTTGCCCGCGACGATCGCCACCGCAAGCAGGAGCCCCGTAATCCCCTCGGCGGCGAAGACGAGGATCGCCGCAAGCCCGAAGGTGATCAGGTAGCGACGCAGGATCTCGCCGCGGTGCAACAGCAGCGAGTAGCTCGCGATCAACGCGGTCAGCGAGACGATGAAAGGGAGATCGCCCGCGGCGGTCTTGCCCTGAAAGAAGTAGTGTGGCAGCGTCGCCAGCACGATCACGGCGAATAGGCCGGCTCGCGGGCTGCGAACCGCGCGAATCCAGAAGAAGACGAGGAGCAGCCCAATCAGCCCGAACGCCGCAAAGGGAGCGCGTGCCGCCGCCTCGGTCGTACCCCAGAGGCGATAGGAGAGGGCGATCAGGTAGGCGTTCAAAACGGGAACGGCGTAGGTCTCGCCCCCGGATTTGAAACTCACGCGAAAGCGGGACCGGGTCAACGCGTTCTCCACGACTTTCGCCGCGGGCGCTTCATCCGACGGACGATGCCAGACGGTGTAGAGCACGGGGAAGTTCGCCAGGCTGATCGCGTCCAGGGGCGGCTCGGGAACGGGGAGCCCAGCGCTGAGGTGGTCTTCCCAGAACTTGATGTTGTAACGCAGAAACTGGTGTGCGTTGAAAATACGCGCCCGCGCCATGTCTTCGACGAGCGATTTGAAGTCGTGCTGGGCGTTGGTACTCGTGACGACGATCGCCGCCTGGGGATTGCGGGCCGAGAGCCGATCCAGTTGACGCATCGGTGCGGCGAGTCGACGAATCCAGGCGTCGAGCTTCTCGCCCTCGGAGCGCGTGGGGAAGACGAGCCCCAGATCGACGACGATCGCGTCGTAGAGCGTTCGATCCGATTCTCCCAGAGCGGTCACGAGGTTCGGCGTCCGCGCTCCCGTCAGATAGTCCTTCGGGCCGCGGACGGTGATCTTGCGTGCGCCCGCCACCTTGCGCAGCGTCGCGGTGATCGACGCCGTGGCGTTGCTCTTTTCGACGACGAGGATCCGCGCCGGGCCGACCAGCTCGCGACCGAGGAAGGCGCGATCCATCTCCCAGGGGTCCCAGAGGCCGTTCTGACGTAGGCCGGGAAGGAACAACACGCCCCAGAGAGCGACGATGATGATGATCGCCAGCGAGGTCCGCTCAAGATACTTTTCGATGGTGTCCA
>JAGQJP010000042.1 GCA_020430585.1 Myxococcales bacterium
AGCCAGGACATCAAAGCGGTGCGGCGGCGCCTCAACAGCCTCGCCTTGCAACAGAGCCGTCAGGCGACGAAACCGAGCCCCAAGAAGCGGAGCAGCACCAAGGTCAATGGCCGCTCGCCCTACGCCGAATACAAGGCGGAGCTCTCGCAGATCTTGTCGGACAAGGCGCGCCTCGAAGAGCGACGCAAGGAGGTGCGCGCGAACCATGAGCTCGTGACCGCACAGCTCGCCTCGATGAACATCCTCTCGAAAGCCCAGAGCACCGATCTCAGCCTCTTCGAGCGCGAGGTGTCGATCATCTCCGAAGAGCTCCGGCGGATCGAAAACGCGCCACTCGAGCGGCGCGCCGCCAAGCTACCTCTGGTTCGCGATTGGAGCTGGCTGGCGATCTGGCGTCACTACGAAGCGAAGGCCAACGGCAAACGCGACAAGCTCACGGGCGCGCTGCGCGATACCCAGAGCTCGATCGACTCGCTTCACTCCGACGCGAGCGTCTTCCAATTCGAGAGCAAGGATCTCGCGCGCAGCATCGCGATCGCCCAGCGCAAGGCGTCGAACCTCGCCAACCAGCGCAATCGCTATCTCTGGCGCACCGCACTCTATTGGCTGCGGGCGAACGCCTGGCAGATTCCGCTCTTTTTGCTCGGCGCCTGGATTCTGCTCTGGATCACCCGCCGAATCGGTGACTCGATGGTCGAGCGCGCCAAGACGAGACGCAAGTTCATCGAAGATCGCGACGCGATGCAACAGCTCGAGACGCTGGTCAAGGTCACCCGTGGTGTCGCACGGCTCGTGATCTATCTCGCCGCGCTCCTCGGGATTGTCGCCTCCCTCGGGGTGAACATCAGCCCGATCCTCGGCGCGGGTGCGATCTTCGGATTGGCGATCTCCTTCGGTTCGCAGAACCTGGTGCGGGACGTCGTCACGGGATTCTTCATTCTCCTCGAGAATCAGTACGCCGTCGGCGACGTCGTAACGATCGGCGGCGTGACGGGTGGTGTCGAACAGATCACCTTGCGCCGTACGGTGGTGCGGGGGCTCGACGGCACGCTGCACAATATCCCCAACGGCAGCGTGAGTCTCGTCTCGAACAAGACGCAGGGTTGGTCCCGCGCCTTGATCCACGTCGGCGTCGGGTACGAGAGCGACCTGGCCCTCGTCGAAGAGGTCGCCAATCGCGTCGGCACCTCGCTCTGGGACGACGAGAAGTGGCGCTGGCAGCTCCTCGAGGAGGCGCCCAAATACATCGGCCTGACCGAGCTCGGCGATTCGGCTCTCGTCGTGCGGGTGATGGGGAAGACGATCACGGGGCAGCAGTGGGACGTCGAGCGCGAGCTGATGAAGCGGCTCAAAGAAGCGTTCGACGAGGCGGGGATCAACATTCCCTTCCCCCAGCGGGACCTGCACCTCAAGCTCGTACCCGAAGCGAAGATCCTCGAGATCGCGAAGCCCCCCAAAGAGAAGGCGTAGATCGTCGCGGGAATCGGTGCAGGAGCTTGAAAGTTCAACTCCCTTGTGCTACAAATCGCGACCAACGCTGTAAAACAACGTAGCTTTTGAGAAATCGGTATGTCGGGACATAATAAATGGAGCACCATCAAGCGGAAGAAAGGTGCGGTCGACGCGAAGCGCGGCAAACTGTTCTCCAAATTGATCAAAGAGATCACGGTCGCCGCTCGGATGGGCGGTGGTGACGAGACGGGCAATCCGCGCCTGCGCTCGGCCGTGCTCACGGCGCGCGCGGCGAACATGCCGCGAGACAACATCGATCGGGCGATCAAGCGCGGCACGGGCGAGATCGAGGGCGTCGAGTACCTCGAGATCTCCTACGAGGGCTACGGTCCGGCGGGGATCGCCGTCGTCGTCGACGTCTTGACGGACAACAAGAACCGCACGGTCGGCGAGGTGCGGCACCTGTTCACCAAGCACGGGGGAAATCTCGCGCAAAACGGTGCGGTGGGCTGGAAATTCGAGACCAAGGGTGTGATCACCGTCAGCGAGACCACCGAGGAGACGCTCTTCGAGGCCGCTCTGGAGGCGGGCGCCGAGGATATCCAGAAGGGCGAGGACGGCGAGTTCTACGTCTACTGCGAGTACACCGAGACCGAATCGGTACGCGAGGCCCTCGATTCCGCGGGGTTCACGATCGAGGCCGCCGAGCTGCAGAAGCTGGCGACGACCCCGGTGAACATCGACGAGAAGGACGCGCCGAAGGTATTGCGCCTGATCGAAGCGCTCGAAGACAACGACGACGTGCAGAAGGTCTGGTCCGACTTCGAGATCGACGACGCGATCCTCGAGAGCCTCTCCAATTGAGGGAGGCGGCGATCCTCGGTGTCGATCCGGGAACCCGGCTCTGCGGATTCGGGGTGATCGAACCAGGCGCGACGCGCACCGAGATTCGCTGCCTCGAGAGCGGTGTGATTCGCGTCGACGTCAAGGCGCCCCTCGAGGAGCGCCTGGCGGTGATCTATCGCGAGCTGAGCGCGGTGATCGCCCGCATTCAGCCCGGGGTAATGGCGATCGAGCAGTTGATCTTCGCAAAGAACCCGACGAGCGCCTTGAAGCTCGGCCACGCGCGAGGCGTAGCGCTCCTCGCCGCCGTCCACGGCGGGCTCTCGATCCACGAGTATCTGCCGAACGCGATCAAGAAGACGGTGAGCGGTCACGGGCACGCCTCGAAGGAGCAGGTTCAGCAGATGGTGAAACTGATTTGCGGGCTGCGCGAGCTCCCTC
>JAGQJP010000410.1 GCA_020430585.1 Myxococcales bacterium
AGCACCGAGAGCGGGATTCCCGACTTTCGCGGGCCCGGTGGGGTCTGGAGCCGCTACCAACCGGTGCTCTTTCAAGAGTTTCTCAACAGCCAGACGGCGCGCGAAACCTACTGGTCGCGGAAGATGGAGGCCTACGACGCCTTCGCCGCCGCGCGGCCCAACGCCGGCCATCGCACGCTGGCAGCGCTCGAGGGCGCGGGACGTCTGCAGCTCTTGATCACGCAGAACATCGACGGTCTCCACGAGCTCGCGGGCAACAGCCGAGAGCGGATCGTCGAGCTCCACGGCACCGAACGGTGGGTCAGCTGCCTCAGCTGTGGCGAGCGCTACCCCCGTGGCGCGATCCAGGAGCGCCTGCTCGCGGGTGACCTCGCTCCGCGCTGCGACGCCTGTGGTGGATGGCTGAAACCGGCGACGATCTCCTTCGGTCAATCTCTCGACCCGGCCGTCTTGGCCCGGGCCTACGCGGCGAGCCGCAGCGCACGCGCGTTCCTCGTCGTCGGTTCGTCTCTCACCGTCCATCCCGCCGCCGGACTACCCGAGCTGGCCAAACGGAGCGGCGCCTGGCTCGGTATCCTCAACCGCGATCCGACGCCTCTCGACGAGCTCGCGGATTGGCGCGCCCACGGTCAGGCTGGCGCGATCCTCGAGCGCCTCGGCGAGCATCTCGGACTTTGAACGAGCGGCGTTGACGTCGAGGGTCGGGTTCTTCGTTTCGGGGGAAACGATCGGCGCCTCATTCGAAGTCGAAGCACGTCGGCAGCTCCTCGAGCTCCCAGGCGCGCGCCGCCTCGTGGTGGGCGAATTTCTGCTCGAGCTCGCGAAAGAGCGAGCAGTGAACGCGCCCGGGCCGCGCGCGCTGGGTCTGGTGCAGAAAGGCGTGGACCATCTCGTGGTGCACCACCGCCTCGACGAAGAAGCGGGGCACGATCTCGCGGTCGAGGAGGGGGTGAATCCGGATCAGCCGCTTCTTGGGGAAGTACGCGCCGAGACGGATCGACCGTCGATGTTTGCCGCGCGCGCGGCCATTGCGACCCCAGCCGATCGAGACGTCGCCAAGGCTCGAATCGAAGTAGTCGGCGTCGAGCTGGTCGAAGATCGGCTGCAGATCGTAGACCTCGCCGTCGCTGCGCGTCGCCAGCTGGCCGACCTCGCGGGCGGGCTGGAGCATGTGTCGCCGGCTCTCGATGAATTGGCGAATCCGCAGGCGTGCGCGCTCGGTGTTCAGATGCGCAAAGTCGACGAGGGCGGTGAGCACCGTCGGGTCGTCGGCGCCGAGAAACATGTGGTGCAGGCGGAAGTAGTAGCGCTCGCCGCGTCGCGTCGTCGAGAGCATCGAGCGGCGATTGTCGGTGACGGTGATCTCGACGGCGCGGCCGAGGCGCTTCTCGAGATAGCAGCGCAGCTGATGCAGCTGCAGCACGCGCTCCCGGTCCGTCGAACGCTCGTCTGGAGCCGGGTTCTCGGCAAAGGGTAGGGGAAGCTGCTCGGCCATGCTCTCCGCGCCGCTTTGGGGATGCCTCGGGTCGGATGATTCCGCCGAGATGCGCCCGCGTTGCGGGATATTGTGTCACAGACCATTCGGAACTACAATGGGGACATGTCAGACGCATTGCCAACGACGCCGAAGCGCTGGGATCTCGATCAGGTCGTGATCCCGCCGTCGATGCGGGAGCGCGCTCGCGCGCTCGTACGCCAGAGGCGCGCTGCCCGTGATCGGATCCTCGATTTCAGCCGCGACGGTGCGATCCCCAGCGGGCTGATCGTCGTGATCAGTGGAATGAGCGGGACGGGCAAGACGACGCTCGCGCTGGCCCTCGCCGCGGAGTCCGGCGCACAGCCCGACGTGTTGCGGCAGGCGACGATCGTCGCCGAGCCGACCATGTTCCGCCGCGCGTACGAACGCTGCGTCGACGAGGACATCCCGCTGGTCCTCGATGGCTGTACCAAGCTCGACGCCCTTTTCGTCGACGAGCTCGTGCGCGTCGTCAGTGAGACCGGGCTCTTCGTGTTGATCACGATCGATGATCCACGTCAGATCGCCGACCGCCTCTGGAGCCGCGTCGCGGCACACTTCTCCCTCGAGGTGCCCTCGACGACTCATCGTGAGCAGCTCTGGGAGGCGCATCTGCCGCTCGAGATTCCCCTTACCGACGGGATCGACATTGTGCAGCTGGCGAGCCGCTTTGCTTTGACGGGGGCGCAGGTTGCCAACGCCGTCGCGGTTTCGACGCACTACGCGGCGGCGCGCAACCCGAGCGACATCGTCTTGACGATGGCGGATCTCGTCGCTGCCGCCGAGGAACAGGCCAGCGCGCGGCCGCGAATGCTCGATGCGGCACTCTATCCGAATCTGACGACGGCCGAGCTGTTGCTGCCCGACGACGTGCGGCTGCGCTTTGATGATCTGCTCTCGGCTGCGCAGCATCGCTCGGCGATCAT
>JAGQJP010000411.1 GCA_020430585.1 Myxococcales bacterium
AACGCCCACATCTTCTCGGCCAGCCAGTAGCCGACGCGATACTTGGTCGAGAGATCGCGGAGCTTTCGTTGCGCAGCCTCGAAGGAGAAGCTCGGCAGCTCGAGGGTAAGCGTCGCGCTCGTCTCGCTGTGCATCAGCGCCGCGTTCCAGACCGGCGTCGGCTCATCGACGACCACGAGCCCGCTCGTCGGTCGCTCCCTCGGCTCGTAGCGCACGACGAACGCTCCGCCTTCGATGCGCTTGGGCACACCCGAGGGGACGTAGAGCAGCGGCTTCTTGCCGACGATCCGTCGGTACCTCAAAAGGACCGTCAGCTGCGGCGACGCCAGATGAGTCAGCACGGGCCGCCACGACTCGAAGAAGGTCCCGCCTCCACGCAGGAAGAGCGCGCGACGAGCGGACAGCGTGCCGAGATGAGGTGGCGAAAGGAGCGGCCTGCGCCGAGGCGTCGGCGCGACCTTCGGACGGACTATCCCGCTGTGAACGAGCAGTCCTGAGCCGTCGCGATCGATGCGGACGGGGACGCTCTTTTGCCGCTCGAGGTGCAGCGTGCCACAGACGAAGCGGATCGAATCGATCAGGATCGCCGTCTTCCCGCGGTTGTGGACAGAGAGGCGGATCGTTCCCGGCTCCCAGAACGGGTAACGCGGGGCGAGGTGGATCGCCAGCTCGACCTCGCCTTTTCGCGCCGCCCGCAAATCGGGCAGCGCCACGAGCCCGACCACGCCGTAGACCACGATCGCGACGAGGAAGCGCGCAGTGGCCGGTCGCTGCACTCTCATTTCGAACCTCCGACTCTCAGGCTCAGCATCAGCGTGCGGCCGAGAGCTGCCAACAAGCCCGTGCGCTCGAAAGTGCTGGCATTTCGCCATGTCTCCCGATCGACGGTAAGCGCCAGCGTCATCGAGCGGTCGTGGGGGCGGCGGTTGAAGGCCGCAACGATCGGCATCATTAGCGCGCGCTTGATCATCGCCTCTTTCGGGGGCGCCGCCATCCGCATTCCTTCGAAGGTCAGGGTGGTGTGCAGCTTCAGCCGCCCGCTCGCTTCGTCGAGGAGCTCGCGCCTCGTCCGCAAGGTGACGCTGCCTCTACGGAGCCAGCGAAATGGCGCGGGGAAGAAGCTGACCAACGTCTTCGCTGGCAGCCTCGTCAGGTCGAGCCCGGGATTCGCGCCGCGCCGCCTCACCTCGAGCTCGGCGCCATCGAGCTGACCGCGGGCGTTGCAATCGAAGAAGAGATCGAAGAGCAGATACTCGTGACGCACGCGTACGCAACTCGCCTGGCGAAGGATGAGCGAAAGCGTCGCCTCCCTCGCGATGTCGCGATAGCTCAGGTTCGCCCTCTCGAGCTGGAGATCGCGAACCACCAACGTCCGGGGCCGCGCCGGAGCGCTATCGTCGCCGCGTCCTCGGCGGTTCACCGTCCCGCTGACGCCCCGGATGCGCAGCTGGGTCACGAGCAGGCGGCGGCGCAGCAGATCGAGGATCGAGAACTCGAAGCGCAAATTGTCGACGCGCAGATCGAAATGGAGCGGCGCTGCCATCGTCGTCCGCCGCACGTGGAGCTTGCGCAGCTCGATCCGGCCGAGCCAGAGATTCCCCGCCGCCGACTCGAAGGAGAGCTCGACCCCCTTCGACGCCGCGACGCGCGTGCCGACGAAGCGCAGCGTCGAGCCGAGGAGGACGGTGCTGAGGACGGCCGCGCCGATCAACACGGCAATCGTCAACCCGAGCGTTCCGTACAAAAGAGAGCGCAACACGCTCGGCGCCGGAGCCTGATTTGGCTGCGTCGATCGACGGCCGCGGACGAGCCGCACGATCGCGATCAGCAACAGCTCGACAGCGATCGCCGTCAGCGCGGCGACGAGTATCGCGAAGGGCCAGAAAAATCGCGCGACCAGCTGCCCGAGCAGCTCGAAGAGCGGCGTCTCAAGGCCCATGCGCC
>JAGQJP010000412.1 GCA_020430585.1 Myxococcales bacterium
CGATCCGTTGGATGACCCGGAGCGAGTAGCGGTCATCGTCGTTGGTGCCGAGCACGACGGCGATCGCGATGGCGAGCCCGGAGATGACGATCGCCGCGAGCAGCGCGTCGGGGAAGCCGTCGACGGTGACGTTGCCGTCGAGCGTGCTGTCGGCGAGCATCAGCGCCCCGGCGTCGATCGCCAGGACGAGGAGGAAGCCGAGCACGAGCGTGAACGGCATGCGCACGGCTGCGACGATGGGCGGCAGGACCGCGTTGACGATCGCGATGGCGGCGGCCACGAGGAAGGCCGAGAGGGGATCCTCGAGGTGGAAGCCCGGGACGATCCAGGCCGCGACGAACACGGCGAGCGCATTCGTGATCCACCCGATCAGGAGATGCAGCGGGCTGATCCCGAGGCGGCTGGGCGACCAGGCTTCGCCCCCGGATGCGTCGCGGGACTCTTCGCTCACCCGGCAAGAATGGCCGTCTCAGCGGACGGCCCGCAACCCGGTGAGCACCACCCGCCGAGTTCGGTCAGCCTCGGGCGGGGTACGCATCCCAACGCGAATGGTGCTCGCCCCATTGCGCACCGGTGCCGCCCGGCTGAGACTGCCCCACCCCACGAAAGCTCCGAAAAAGGAGGGCGTTCGAAATGACCAACGGCTCCGAGCCGCAATCCGAGGTGGCGATCAAGGGAACCGGTTGGGTTCTCTTCGCCGGCGTGATGCTGGCCATCGTCGGGATCATGAACACGGTCGGCGGATTGGCCGCGCTCGACTCCTCGAATTTCTACGTCGGCGACGCCCGCTTCATCTTCTCCGACCTCAACACCTGGGGATGGGTTCTGCTGATCCTCGGCATCGCACAGATCGCGGCGGCGCTGTCAATCTGGAGCGGAGGCTCCTACGGACGCTGGATCGGCGTCGCCAGCGCCTCGCTGAACGCGCTCGCGCAGCTCTTCTTCATCCCGGCCTACCCCCTCTGGTCGTTGGCTCTGTTCTCCCTCGACATCCTCGTCATCTACGGCCTTATCGTCTACGGGGGAAGGCGGCTGGGCTGATGACGGCCGGGGCGGGGGCCAGAATGGCTCCCGCCCCACGAATTCCGTGACGCGAAGGAGAGGAAGTTGAACGAAGCACGAGGTCGCCGGGCGCTGCCGCTCATCCTGATCATCCTGGCGACGATCATCGGGATCGTCTCCGTCTTCGCCCTCTGGGGCAAGCGTCAGCTCCTGGAGAACGAGACCTTCTCGCAGACGAGCGGAGAGCTGATCCAGAACGAGGAGATCCAGACCTCGGTCGCCGACTTCCTGACGACATCGCTCTTCGACAACGTCGACGTGCAGGCACAGCTCGCCGAGCGGCTCCCGCCGAACCTGCAGCCGCTGGCGGGCCCGGCGACCGGCGCGCTGCGCAACCTCGTTGACAACCTCGCGCTCAGGGCACTCCAGCAGCCGCGAGTTCAGGCGCTCTGGGAGGACGCGATCTCGACCGCTCACGCGCAGCTCATCAAGCTGATCAAGGACGAGGGCGAGTTCGTCAGCACCACCGACGGCGTCGTCACCGTCGACCTGCAGGCGATCCTGGCCGACGTCGCGTCCCAGATCGGGATAAACCCGAGCGTCACTGACAAGCTCCCCCCGCAGGCGACCTCCTTCGAAGTGATGCGCTCCGACGAGCTCAAGTCCGCTCAGAAGGGCATCGACCTCCTGCAGACCCTCGCCTATGTACTGACGGCCCTGACGCTGATCCTCTACGTGATCGCGATCGCGATCGCCGGGTCCCGACGTCGGCAGACTCTGCGCAACGTCGGCATCAGCTTCATCTCGATCGGTGCGGTCGTTCTGCTCGGACGGAACTTTGGAGCCAACGTGATCGTCGATCAGCTCAGCTCGACGCCCGCGACCGACGCACCGATCAGGAGCGCTTACACGATCAGCACGTCGCTGCTGAAGGAGACAGGCCAGAGCCTGGTCATCTACGGGATCGTCATCATCCTCGCCGCCGTGTTCGCCGGACCTTCGGGCTGGGCGACCTCGGTGCGTCGCTTCTTGACCCCGTACCTGCGCCAACCGCAGTTCGCCTACGGTGCGCTCGCGGTGCTGCTCGTCCTCCTTTTCTGGTGGAACCCGGTGGTCGCGACCGACCGTCTCGTTCCGTCGCTGATCCTCGTGGTCGCGCTGCTGATCGGGACTGAGGTACTTCGGCGCCAAGTGATCCGCGAGTTCCCCAACGATGTCACAACCCATTCCCCGGCCGGTGTCGCCCAGCAGGTCGCGGCGCGCATCAACGAAGCCCGCGAGAAGCGCGTCAGCCGCAGGCAAGCCGCTGCTTCTTCCGACAGCGCCGACGACGACCGGATCGCCCTGCTCGAGCGCCTCGGCAGCCTGCATGACAAGGGCTTGCTGACCGACGACGAGCTCGCCGCCGAGAAGCAGCGCCTGCTCAGCACTTGACCCCCATCAACCAGAGAGAAAGGAACCCCAAGCGATGCTGATCGCTGAAACCGACTACCCGTTCCTCGACATCGTCGGGACGATGCTCATCTTCTTCGCCTGGATGGCGTGGCTGTGGATCGCGATCACGATCTTCGCCGACATCTTCAGGCGCAAGGACATGGGCGGCTTCACCAAGGCCCTTTGGTGCATCTTCGTGATCTTCGTGCCGTTCGTCGGCGTGCTGATCTACCTGATCGCCTACCACAACGGCATGGCCGAGCGGAACATCAAGCAGGTCGAAGCGAACCAGGCAGCCTTCGACGACTACGTCCGCCAGACGGCCGGGGGCGGCGCCGGTGAGATCGCGCAGGCCAAGAAGCTGCTCGACGAGGGCACGATCACCCAGTCCGAGTTCGAGGCACTGAAGGCGCGCGCCACCGGCGCGGCCGGCAGCTAGACCTCTATCCGGCATAGGCTGGGCGCGTCCAAGATGACGACGCGCCTGGCCATCGCCGAAGACACCTACCTGGTTCGGGAGGCGTTGGAGCACCTGTTTGCAACCGTCCCGGAGATCGAGGTCGTCGCGTCCTGCGGCGACCTCGACACGCTTCGCGAGAGCATCGGATCCGATCGCCCCGAGGTGGTCCTGACCGACATCCGCATGCCGCCCACCGGAACCGACGAAGGCGTCCGCCTCGCCGCGGAGTTGCGCGAGAGCCATCCGGACATCGGCGTCGTCGTGCTCAGCCAGTACTCGGAGCCGGAGTTCGTCGTCCGGCTCTTCGAGGGTGGCTCCGACCGGCGCGCCTACCTGCTCAAGGAACGCGTGGCGGACCGGGGCGAGCTGGTCGGCGCGATCAACGCGGTCCGGGGCGGTGGCTCGTTCATCGACCCGAAGGTCGTCGAGGTCATGGTGCAGGCCCGCGCGCGGGCCGAGAGCTCGCCGCTCCGTGAGCTGACCCCGCGGGAGCTCGAGGTGCTCTCGCTCGTCGCCACCGGCAGCAGCAACTCGGCGGTCGCCGAGGAGCTCGTGCTGACGAAGCGCGCGGTCGAAAAGCACATCAACTCGATCTTCCTCAAGCTCGGACTCACCCACGACCCGAGCGAGGATGCGATCAGCAAGCGGGTCAAGGCGGTGCTGATGTACCTGGCCGACGCCGACCTGCCGCGTTGAGCACGGGGGGCGCGCACCCCCCAGGGTCAGGGTGCCCACCGCATGGCGCGGGATCGTCTCGAGTGGCAGCTTTCTGATCCGGGCAGATGCACGACGAGCAGATGGTGAGCGAAGGACCGATGAGCGACGTGAGAACCCTCGTCGTCGACGACAGCGAGGCGTTTCTCGAGGTCGCAGCCGACGTCGTCGGCGCGACTCCCGGCTTCATCTCGATCGGGGCCGTCTCCTCGCCCAGAGCCGCGCTCGGCCTGCTCGTCGCCCACAAGCCGGAGCTGGCCGTCGTCGACGTGCACATGCCGCAGATGGACGGCATCGAGCTGACACGCCGCATCAAGGAGTTGCGGCCGCAGACCGCCGTCGCGCTGGTCTCGGCCGACGACCCCGAGCACCTGCCGCCCGCCGTTCGAGCGTGCGGGGCCGACGCGGTTCTCGACAAGCGCGATTTCGGACCGCGCTGGCTGCGCTCGCTGCTGCCCCGCTTCGGCTCCCGGCGCGGGGACGACTGACCGGGATCGGTGCGGTTGCGCGCGGTTGCGCGGACCGACCGCTTGTATCCTCGCCGCGGCTCACCCATGGCCCTACGTACCCGCACCAACGGGAGCTTGGCCGGGCAGCTCCTCATCGCCCTGACGACGCTGCTGGCGCTCGCCGCGCCGGTGATCCCGCTCACGAGCTCTGAGCTTCCCGATCGCGGCCTCGCGGCCGTGATCAGCTTCCTGGTCGTCGCCGCGCCGCTCGGCGTCGGCGTCTACGCGCGGCGCTTCGAACACTCCCGCCGCTTCGGCACCCAGCTGGTGCTGCTGGGGATCGGGCTGTTCGTGGCGACGCTTTCCTACTCCAGCTCGAGCCTGCCCTACAGCATCGGACGGATCACGGCGTGGGGGATGGAGGTCGCGATCCTCTATGTGCTCTGCGCCTATCCGAGTGGGCGGCTGACGCAGCGCTCGGAGCGGCTCACCGTTCTCGCCGCCTTACTCGTTGTCGTCATCTTCTTCTTCTCGACGATTCCCTTCGCCGACTTCCCCTCTCCGACACCCTGGAGCACCTGCAACCAGGATTGCCCGCCGAGCTTCTTCGCCGGCAACGACGATCCCACGTTCGTCAGCGACGTCCTGCAGCCGCTGCGATCGGTACTCGCGACGCTGGTCTTCCTCGCGACCGCGATCGTGCTCGGACGGCGCGTCGGGCGCGCGAGCCCGCTCGCACGAACGTCGCTGACCCCGGTCCTCGGGGTCGCGATCGTGCGATTCGTGGCCGAGGCGTTCTTCTTGCTGGTGCGAGCCTTCGACCTCGCACCCGATGTCCTCATGCCGGTCATGGCGATGATCGCTCTGACGATCCCGCTGATCGCGGTCGGCTTCCTGATCGGGCTCCTGCGTTGGCGGCTGCGCACCGCACGAGCGCTGGACGGTCTCAACGGGCAACTCGACCGGACCGGCGATGCGGCCTCGCTCCAGCGAGTGTTGCGCCACTGCCTCGAGGACCCCGCGATGGATCTGTACTTCCGCTCACACGAGAACGAGGGCGGGTGGCTTGACGTTCAAGGCGCTGCGGCCGAGCCGGAGGCGGGCACGGGGCGCGCCCTCTGTCCCATCGAGATTGACGGCGAGGTCCAGGCGCAGGTCTCGTGTGATCGCGCCGTCTGCGAACAGCCGGCGCTGGTCGACGGGATGCGTGCGGCGATCGGATCGTTCCTCGACCACGAACGGCTGACCTCGCAGCTGCGGCGAACGCTGGCCGAGGTCGATGCGTCGCGCACCCGGATCGCCGCGGCCGCGGATGAGACCCGGCGCCAGATCGAGCGCGACCTTCACGACGGCACCCAGCAGCGGCTGATCGCGCTGCGGATCCGTCTCGAGCTGATCGAGACCGAGGTCGCAGCCCACCCCGAGCGCGCTCAGACGATGCTCCAGGAGATCGTTCCGCAGGTCGAGGCGGTTATCTCCGAAGTACGGGACCTGAGCCGGGGCATCTACCCCCCTCTGCTGACCGATGCCGGACCCGCAGCGGCGCTCCGCGGCATCGCGACCGGCCTGCCAGTCGAGATACGGGTGAGCGGCGAGCTCGAGCGCTGCGACAGCGAGGTGGAGGCAACGATCTACTTCTGCTGCCTCGAAGCGGTGCAGAACGCGATCAAGCACGGTCACGAGCTGAGCTTGATCACCATCGACATCGCCGGTGGGGAGTCGATCTCCTTCGAGGTGCGCGATGACGGCGGCGGCTTCGACCCGCTGGTCGTCGAGACAGCCGGGTCCGGCATCACGAACATGCGCGACCGCCTCGCAACCGTGGGCGGGACCCTCACGGTCGAACGGAGCAACGGCGGTACGCGGATACGTGGCCTGATCAAGACC
>JAGQJP010000413.1 GCA_020430585.1 Myxococcales bacterium
CCGACGCTGGTGCACAACGTCGAGACCATCGCTTGCGTGCCACCGATCGTGCTCCGCGGAGCCGACTGGTTTCGCGCCGCCGGACGCAGCGGGGCGGGGACGAAGCTCTACTCGTTGAGCGGCCACGTTCGGGTGCCGGGGGTGTACGAGCTGCCACTTGGCGCCTCTCTCGACGAGCTGGCGGAGCTCGCTGGTGGCTACCTCGGCGAGCTCAAGGCGTTCTCTCCGGGCGGCGCGAGCTCGGGCTTCTTACCCGCGAGCGAGCGGGGGCGGGCCCTCGATTTTCGGGGCCTGAGCGAGATCGGGTCGATGCTCGGCTCGGCGGGGGTCGTCGTCTTGAACGAGAGCGTCAACATGGCCCGGGCGGCCCTTCAGCAGCTGCTCTTCTTCGAAGAGGAG
The DNA here is from genome assembly GCA_020430585.1 of Myxococcales bacterium. Lineage (GTDB taxonomy): Bacteria > Myxococcota_A > UBA9042 > JAGQJP01 > JAGQJP01 > JAGQJP01. The sequence goes on from JAGQJP010000413.1 coordinate 400, forward strand.
AGCTGCGGGCAGTGTGCGCCCTGTCGAATTGGCACGCGCTTCGTTCGCGAGGCCCTCGAGCGGTATCTCGCAGGCGCTCCCGCTGCCGATGCCCTGGCGCCGCTGGACGACGTCGCCTTCCAGATGCAGGAGGGCTCGATCTGCGGCCTCGGACAGACCGCGTATCTACCTTTGACCAGCGCCCGACGCTGGTTTCCGGAGGAGTTCCGATGAGTCGAAACGAACGAGACAAGGGAGACGGGCGCGCGCCGGCTGAAGCGCGGCCCACGTTGACGCTCGACGGTGAAGACGTCGCGATCGAGGCGGGCGATACCCTGCTCAGCGTGGCGCAGCGGCGCGGGGTGGAGATTCCCACGTTGTGTCATGACCCGCGGCTCGATCCAGCAGGCGCGTGTCGCACCTGTCTGGTCGAGGTCGAAGGGCAGCGGCGCCTCTTGCCGTCCTGCGCGACGAAGGCGTTGCCGGGGATGGTCGTCACGACGTCGAACGAACGGATCGCCCGCCACCGTCGCACGCTCTTCGAGCTCTACCTCAGCGATCACGCTGCGCCCGCCGACGGCGACGGCGCTTCCGACGAGCTCGAGCGTCTGGCTCGCGACGCTGGAGCGCTCGGGGGCTGGCCGAAGCTTCCGTCGATCCGCGCCGCGCGTCCCAACGACCGCAATCGCTTCATCGAGTTCGTTCCCGAGCTCTGCATTCTCTGCGCCCGCTGCACGCGCTACTGCGACGAGGTCGAAGGTGTCACGGCGATCACCCTCGCCGGGCGTGGCTCTCGCACGACGATCTCGACGGCAGACGCGATTTCGCTCCTCGATTCGACCTGTGAGATGTGTGGGGGCTGCATCGACACCTGCCCGACGGGCGCGATGACCGAGAAGCTACCGCGGGTCGCCGCGATGCGGGCTGCCGCCGGTTCGTCTGCCACGTCGGCCGTCGCAGCTCCTTCGGTCGCCTCGGTCGCTACGGGGTCGCCGTCCGCGTTCTCCGTCGACGGGTCGTCGGCCTCTGCCGTCGTTGCGGCGCCGCGCCTCGAGAAGGTGCGGACGACCTGTAACTATTGCGGCGTAGGCTGTCAGCTCGATCTGAACGTCTCGCCGACGCGGGGTGACGAGCCAGCGCGGGTCGTCAAGGTCACGTCGCCTCCGCCCGGCACGCCGCCGAACGACGGAAACCTCTGCGTCAAGGGGCGCTTCGCCTACGAGTTCATCCATCACGCGGATCGTCTGCGCCAGCCGTTGGTGCGCGCCGAGGACGGCCGGTTGGTCGAGGCGAGTTGGGAGGAGGCGATGCTGCGCGTCGCCCGAGGCCTCGCGGGCGTCAAAGAGCGTCGGGGAGCGGATGCCCTCGCCTTCGTCTCGTCGTCGCGCTGTACGATGGAGGAGAACTACCTGGTGCAGAAGCTCGCGAGGGCTGTGTTCGAGACGAACAACGTGCACCAATGTGCCGCCACTTGACACGCACCGACGGTGGCCGGTCTGGTCACCACGTTCGGTGCAGGGGCGATGACGAATTCGATTCGAGAGATACGCGAGGCGGA
>JAGQJP010000414.1 GCA_020430585.1 Myxococcales bacterium
TGCGTGTCGGTACGGCGCCGCCCGATCACGTCCCCGCCAGGGGGCGGCAGCACGACGCGATGAAAGCGCGCGAGCATCGGACCCGCAAAGAGGATCGACGAGCGAATCCGCCGACAGAGCGCCTCGGGCAGCCCGACGTCGCGCAACCCGCTGTTGTCGATCCGGGCGCTCGAGCCGTCGCGCGACACCGTCGCCCCCATCGATTCGAGAATCTCGAGCATCACGGCGACGTCGCGGATCTGCGGCAGATTCTTCAAGAGGATCGGCTGGTCGGTCAACAGCGTCGCCGCCAACACAGGTAGCGCCTCGTTCTTGTTGCCCCCGGGGACGAGATGTCCCGAGATCGTCGAGCCACCTTCAATTTCGAAGTAATCCATCGCGCGAGCTCCTTGTTGGGGTCACGATGTTCGCGACACAGTGCCAGCGTCCACACGAAACGCCTGATAGTCCGAGTCGATTCCCAGGTGTACCAAATCGGTGGTGGTGATGAAAACCTGCCCGCCGAAGCCCTTCAAATATTCCATGAGTTGCCCGTTGCGCTGGCGATCGAGCTCGCTTGAGACGTCGTCGAGCATCAGCGCTGGATAGAACCCGAGCTTCTCTCTCAGGTAGGCGATCTCGCCGATTTTCAAGGCCAAGACCAGCGCCCGATGCTGTCCCTGCGAGGCGAACGCCCGGGTGTTGCGCCCCTCGAGCAGCAGCTCGAGATCGTCGAGGTGCGGCCCCACCGAGGTCGAGCCGCGCCGCAGATCGCGCCCGCGAGCGGCGACGAGCGCACCCACGAGCGCTTCACTCGCGGTGCTGATCCCGCCGCTCGTCTGATACAACAGCTGAAGCTCCCGCTCTTCTCCCACGATCTCGAGAAAGGCTCGGGAAAAGTGGGGCGCCAGCTCCTCGAGAAACGACGCGCGCCGCTGCATCAGCTGACCGCCGAGCTCTCCGAGCTGCTCGTCGTAGACCTCGAGCAGCGCCAGGTTTCGCTCGGCGGGCGACTGCTTCAGCAGGTTGTTGCGGTTGCGCAACACCTTCTGGTAGTTGCGCACCAGCTCGAGATGGCCGCTGTCGGCGTTGAAGATCGCCCGATCGACGAAGCGCCGACGCGCGTCGGGCTCGCCCTTGGTGATCCGCAGATCTTCAGGAGCGAAGAGCACCACGTTGACCAAACCGAAGACGTCGAAGGAGCTCTTGGGCGACTTGCCGTCGATCTTCACGCGTTTTTGCGCGGGCGTCAGCGTGATCAGCACCTCGTAGCTCACGTGGTCGCGCTCGACCAGGCCCCGCACGAACGCCTCGTCGACGTCCCAGCCGATCAGCTCGCGATTGCGGCTGCCTTTGAAGGACTGCAGCGAGCTCAACAGATAGATCGACTCGAGGATGTTGGTTTTGCCTTGGGCATTCGGCCCAACGAAGATGTTGAAGCGCGGGTTCAGCTCGATCGCCAGCTCGGCGATGTTGCGAAATTGATGGAGCGCGAGCTTGAGGATTCTCAACGTCGACTCGACAGACGGGCCGGTCGCCCGCACACGGGGTGTCAGATTCGCATCGGCATGATCACGAAGAGCGTCCCGGGCTCGTCGTTCGACGTGATCACCATCGCCGAATACTCATCGTTCGTCGAGAGGTTGACCGTCTCGCCCTTGAGCGCCCCCAACACGTCGAGGAGATACTTGAGGTTGTACCCGATCACCAGCTCGCGACCAACGTACGCAACGGGCAACTCTTCGCGACCCTCGCCCAGGTCGGGCTGCGAGGACGCGACGACGAGGAGGTCCGGCTTGAGCTCGACCTTCACGCCCCAGGTCTTGTTCGACGTGACCAGGCTCATCCGTTTGAGGGCGTCGAAGAGATGCCCTCGCGATACCTCGACGGTGACCTCGTTGTCGGCGGGGATCACCTTTTGATAGTCGGGAAAATCGTCATCGATCTGGCGCACGATCATCGTCGAGGTGTCCACTTTCAGGTAGACCGAGCCGTCCTTGAAGCCAACCTGACACTCGCCCTCGCCCGCCAGGAGCCGACGCAGCTCGTAGACGCCCTTCTTGTGCAGGATCCCCGTGGCCTGAAGCTCAGTGGCTAGAGGGAGGGCGACCTCGGCTTTCGAGAGCCGATGTCCATCGGTCGAGACCATCCGCGCGCTCTGGTTGCCGATCTCGAAGAAGACGCCGTTGAGATTCATCCGCGTCTCGTCCGAGGACATGCTGAAGTGGGTTCTCTCGATCATCTCGAGAAGCGACTGGGCATCGAAGGTGACGTAGCTCACATCCGCCGCGTCGGCGACCTTCGGGAACTCGTCTGCGGCGATCCCGGCGATCCGAAAGAACGACGAGCCCGCCTTCACTTCCACGCGGCTCGAGGCGTCGGCCGAAATGTGCACGCGCTCACCGGGCAAGCTGCGAACGATGTCGAACAGACTCTTCCCCGAGATCGCCACGCTCCCCTGCTTGAGCACTTCGGCGGGATAGACTCCGACGAGGGACGCATCGTAATCGGTGCAGGAGATGCGAATCTCGGAATCGGAGAGGCTCTCGATCAAGACGTGGGACAAGACGGTCAAGGTGCTCTTCTTGTCGACGATCCCCTGTACGCGATGCAGGCCTTTGACCAGTTCCGCCTGTTGGATGAAAAATTCCATGCCCGGTTGCTCCTTGTTCTCTCCCGAGAGTCGCTCCGCTACGATCTCGATCAGATCGTCAGATCGGTTAGTGATAGATCGAACCGTCGTAGTCGTAGGGCCTGTGGAAAGGTGGAAAACCGACCCAAAACCCTGATCTCACTCAGGGTTTCCCTGTTGAAAGATCGTTCGTGGTTCGCGACGGATCGTGTGCAGAATCGGACCCGATTCCGATGTCGGACGTCATCACACATTGACCACAGGGTTTTCCACAGGTCGTTCACAGCATTTGGCCATGGTCTTTCCACAGGCGGCTACTTCAACAAACTTTTTTCAATATCTTCGAGAGCTTTCCGGATCTTGAGATCCTTCTCGAGCATCTTGTCGATCTTGCGCACGGCGCTGATCACCGTCGAGTGGTCCCGTCCACCGAAGCGCTGACCGATCTCGGGAAACGAGTACTCGGTGTGCTTGCGGCAGAGATACATCGCGATTTGGCGCGGCAGAGCGACGACTTTGTGTCGCCGCGCGCTCTTGAGCTCGGAGACCTTCACGTTGAAGTAGTTGGCGACGATCTTCTGAATCTGGTCGCCAGAGATCGTGTGGGTCTGATCCTGCAAGATATTGCGCAGCACCTGTTTGGCGATCGTGATGTTGATCGCCCGCGCGTGGATCGAGGCGTAGGCTTCGAGGCGGATCAACGATCCCTCGAGCTCTCGTACGTTCGACTTGATGTGGTTGGCGATGTACATCGCCACTTCATCGGGCAGATCGATATGATCCTGTTCGGCCTTGCCCTTCAAGATCGCGACACGGGTCTCCATGTCGGGAGGCTGGATGTCGGCGATCAGGCCCCAGTTGAAACGCGATCGCAACCGCTCTTCGAGCTCGGGGATCTCTTGGGGAAACTTGTCACTGGTGACCACGATCTGCTTCGAATCACCATGCAAAGCGTTGAACATATGGAAAAATTCGTCTTGCGTCCGATCCTTGCCAGCGAGGAATTGGATGTCGTCGACGAGCAACATGTCGCACTGCTGCCGATACTGACGGCGGAAATCCTCCATCCGATCGGTGCGGATACAAGCGATCAGCTCGTTGACGTACGCTTCGGTCGAAATGTACTTGATCCGCATCTGCGGGTTGTTCGTGAAGGCTCGGTGCCCGATCGCGTGCAATAGATGAGTCTTGCCGAGGCCGACACCGCCGTAGACGAACAGCGGATTGTAGTTCCCCGCCGGGTTCTCGCTCACCGCCTGACACGCCGCATGGGCGAACTGGTTGGAGGCACCGACGACGAACGTATCGAAGGTGTACTTGTGGTTGAGGCCCTTCGGCAACGCGCTCGAATCGGCGGGTTGCTCGTCGGCGACGAGCTCGTCCGCGTCGTCCACGGGCTGCTCATCGACGGTCTGAATCGAGAAGTGGACCTGAAAATCGTGCTGGGTCTGGGCGCGCAGCTCGTCGACGATCACGTCGAGGTAGTTGTCTCGAACCCACTCGAGGAAGAAGCGGTCGGGCACGGCGAGAACGATTTCGTTTCCGTCAATGTGGACGCAGCGTATCGGTCTGAACCAGGCGTTGAAGCACTGCCGATTCACCTTGCGGCGAATTCTCTCGATCACACCGTTCCAAATGGTCTGCATGCGCGCGCTGCCCCGATAGCTGAGTCGCTAAACGAATCAAAAAAAGCGATTCCGATCGGCATGCGCAAAGCCCCGCGTCGCCTTCTCCGCCCGAAGCTCAGAGAAGTCCTAGAACGCAAGAGTCCGCACAATCGACGCCATCGTGAATCGCTGCCCCGAACCTGTTCTGAAGCGCTTACAATCTAATGTCTTTTGGGTTATATGCGCGAAAATGCTGATAAATACTTGCTTTCCGCATCCCAATCCCTGCATTGATAGCATTACCAAAGGGGTCGACAATTTTCAAGCCAAACGATCCGGTTTCCGCTATCCCCACAGGAACGCTTCAGTTTTGGTGGCGCCGATCGATGCCACGAATCTCGCGCCATTGCAAGCCCAGTTTTAATTTCGCGAAAACAAGATGAAAACCAGGCAGCAAAATCGCGCTCCGCGATGAACACTAGACGGTCGGGATCGCTTGGAGTCAAAGGCTGCTGGATCACAAAGGGATCGCCCGTGTCGCGTCATCCCGATTCGAGGCGAGGAAAGCAAAGCCCGGAGCCATCGCGCAGATCGCCAGATTGATCTTGACATCGCCCCGTAGGTGTGATTTCTTTCGCAACCTCAGTCTTTTATGCGTACGGAACCGTACGAGTGAACCGAGGAAAAAACCGTGAAACGGACATATCAACCCAGTCGAATCAAACGCGTGCGGACCCACGGCTTCCGCGCTCGGATGGCCACCCGGGGCGGCCAGGACGTGATCAAGAGTCGTCGACGCAAGGGTCGCAAGCGTCTGACTGTCGAAACCTACAAGAAGTAGGCGCGCACGCTGGCGACGAAGGGTTTCCGCGCAGCAGCAGACTTCTCCACTCCTGGCAGTTTCGCCACGTGCTGAAGAAAGGACGCCGCGTACAGTCGGGAGACTTCGTCATATATTTCCTTCCCGTCGCCAGTGGCCCGTCGGCCTTGGGTATCACCGTCAGCCGCAAGGTCGGAAACGCCGTTCGTCGAAATCGCATCAAGCGCTGGTTGCGCGAGGTATTTCGACGGCACCGAGAGCTCTTCGAGGTGCCCGTTCAGCTGGTCGTGATCGCGCGACCAGGCGGCCGCTTCGACCGATACGAGGCGGTCGTCGCCGATTGGCAGCGCGCCTTCGCCCACTACAAGCGAGACCGGAATGCGGTTCCTACGCCTCCTCGACATCGCGATTAGCTTTCTCTTCCTCGCACTGGTTCGGATCTATCAGTTTCTGATTTCGCCGTTGTTGATTCCATCATGTCGCTTCGAACCCAGCTGCTCGGCCTATGCCGCCGAGGCGCTGAAGAAACACGGCGCCGCGAAGGGAGCGATGCTCTCAGCGCGGCGAATCTGTCGTTGTCGCCCGGGATGTCCCGGCGGCTACGATCCCGTGCCCTGAGCATACGAGGTTCTCTGTTGAAGATCACGCTGTCCAACACACTACGAATCTGGATTCTCGGTCTGTGTGCCTCGCTGGTGTTCTCCCTCTCGCTCGATCCGGCGCGTGCCGACGTCGTCCAACCGCCGAGCCCCAAAGCTCCGACGACCGTCGAGCCGACGGACGCCAAGAAGCCGACGGACGCCAAGAAGCCGACGGACGCCAA
>JAGQJP010000415.1 GCA_020430585.1 Myxococcales bacterium
GACCGAGGGCGATTGGGGCGGGCCCGACGCCGATCTGGGCGGTGACGTCGAGCCCGACTCGGTCGATGCGAGCGGGACCGAGAGCTGTCCGCCGCGCAGCTCGCTGAAGACGCTCGCCGCGGACCGCTGGGGCTACGAGCTGATCCCCAACGTGGTCACCGACGACGGCTCGGACAGCCTGGTGCTCGAGGTCTTCGTCACGCAAGCGAACGTCAAACAGGTGCGGCTGGCGGCGATCTCGTTCCTCTTCAAGGGGCCCGGCACTGGCGCTACAGCCGAGCTGCGCGACGATGGGCAGCATCCCGATCGCATCGCGGGCGACGGGATCTACACCGGCGGCCCCTACAGCTACGATCCCAACTCGCCGGTCAAGATCGTCCGGCTCTACAACGACCCCGAGAGCCCGGCGGGGCTTGATTTCCAGAGCCTGGGACGGATCGAGCTGGTGCTCGAGGACGATTCGGTGCAGCAGTTCCTGCAGGAGCCGGTGGTCGGCGTCCTGCGAGCCGACGTCCCGCTGCCCACCATCGACGATCTCGGCGACGGCATCGCGGCGACGAGCCACGTTCTCAATATCTGCGGCAGCGATTTCCTGACCCAGACCCGGCTGCGCTTCTTGTCGGGAGCGGCGAGCGGCCTGACCCAACGGGCCTACGGCAAGCTGAAGGACAGCGCTCAGTTCGTCGCCATGCTCTCGACCTACAAGCTCGAGCGGATCGGCAACCAGCCCTCGAACTACAACGCCGGGCTCTACGATCGTGTGCGCAACAGCATCAGCGGGATCAACGTGCCGCCGATCGACAGCGGCGCGCTCTTCGGCAGCGACCAGCACTTGCTCGGTGTGTTGACGCTCGACCTGGCCCGGCGGGGGCTCAACGCGTCCAATCTGGCGCACGAGCTGCTGCACAACTGGAGCGGATCGGTCGCGACCGGCGGCATCTCCGATGGTGTTCACTTCAGCCAGCACTCGAGCGTGGGCAGTCTCTTGGGCGGTTTCCTCTGGGTCGAGCAGAACGACGGCAGCTTCATTCGCGACTGCAGCGAGGGGCGGAACAAGGCCCACCGCGCCGCTCCGCTCGACCGCTATCTGATGGGCTTGATCCCCGGCGACGAGGTCCCGCCGATCTTGATCGCGACCACGGAGGCGATCGTCGACTGCGGCGGCGTCGAGCCACCCAAGCCCTACAGCGTGGTGACGATCGAAGAGATCCAACAACAGTACGGCGTCCGGACGCCGGGCCCGGACCAATCCCGCCGTGACTACCGGATCATCTTCCTCGCCGAGTCACTCGGGCGCTACCTGACGCCACAGGAGATGGCGTTCTATACCATACTGGCCAAGAAAGTGGCCGAAACGGTGCCGCTGGGCGATCCAGATCCCTACGTACAGCAACTCGGCTGGGTCGCGCTCGAGCGCTTCTTCGGTCACGGTACCAGCTGGGAGACCGCGCTCGATTTCAAATGAGCCCCGCCCGGATGACGTTGCGCCAACCCATTGTCCCGCCGCCAACCCGTCGGGCCCCGATCGGGCAATCCTACGGGCAGACGGGACCCAAGGTGTGGCTGGTGTCGTCGAGCGTGCATCGACACCAGTTGGTCTCGAACGTGCGGCAGGACTTGACGACCGTCGCGTCGGGGCCGCGCTGGCCTATCCGACACGCACACTCGCGGCTGGTCACGTTCTCGGCTTGGTACGCCTTCGAGCGACGGCACAGTTGCCGCTGCTCGTCGGAGCGCGTCTGGAACGTGGCGGGGTCCAGCTTGCCGCATTCGTTCACGCATTCTGCGAGTTGCGACGGGTCGTACGGCTCTCCGAAGCAGAGCAGCGACTCGTCGCAGACCTCCTTGCAGCCTCGTTGCGATGTGCCGGGGAGCGTGTTCGGTCCGACGGCAGAGCCACCTCCGCAGGCAGCGAGCAGGGCGGATGCCAGCAGCAACCAGTTCCATTGTAGGGCTACGCGTCTCATTTCGACCTCCATCGTAGAAGACTAGGGACAGGTTTCGACACAGCAGAGGGCCACGGAGGGTAGTGCCGGAATCGGAACGGTCGCTTCGTTCTCCTACCCTCCTGTTATCGTTTTCCGCCGACAGCCGCGGTTCGTTGCCTCTTTTTTCGACTTTTCGGCAATACCTCACGGTTTTCGCCTGTTACGCACGCAGATGTCGCCTTCGCCGCGCCCCGCGAGTCGCGAACATCGGCAACGGGTTTGGCGAATTCGCGCTCGAGCTCTCGCTCCGGTGTCTCTTCTCGTCGCGCTGCTCTTGGCGCTTTCTCGGCCTTCAACTTTGACGGCGGTGGCACCGAACGCGACGCCGCACTACAGACCGCTGCCAACCAGAGCGGCGACACCGGCCAGGGAATTGATACAACCCGGGGAAACGACACGAGGCAGGCGAGGACGCCAAGCAGGACAACGACACTAGCGCAGAAGCCAGCAATCCGAGCACCGACACCAGCAACGGCGCGGACTCGACGACTGGCCGAAAGAGAAACTCGTCGACCCAGCTGGCCAGCGTTTCGCGTGACCCGTCAGCGGCGCCCCCTCGCCGGCAGGATCGGCGGCAGAGAGTAGGCGCTAGCGGCAGACCTGGCCCGGGCCGTCGGCGATCTCCGTGCAGGTCAGGCCGTCGGGGCACGGCGCGTGGTCGGAGCCGCAACGAATCTCGCAGGAGTGAAACGTCGGCCCGCTCGGTCCCGCGAAGCCATAGTAGGCGAGACACTCCAAACCCTGGGGGCAGTCCGATCCCGGCGCGCACGACGTACCGACGAGCGAC
>JAGQJP010000416.1 GCA_020430585.1 Myxococcales bacterium
GTCTACGTCTTCTCGATCGAGGCGCCGACACCACTGCCGAAGCGCACGACGCCGAAGCGCACGACGCCGACGGGCAAGACGCCGACGGGCAAGACGCCAACGGGCAAGACGCCAACGGGCAAGACGCCGAAGAACGGAAAACCGAAGAACGGCACGAGCAAGCGCCCGTTGACGACCCAGGGCCCGGACGCACGACTCCCGCTGACGGCACAGACCCCGACGGCGAAACGGCCGACGAGCCAGAGCCGCCTGCCGAAGCCGACGCGGCCGCTCTCGATCGAAGATCTGCTGCTCGCACCGCCGAATCCGCGACAGCTGGTGGCGCCGAACGTCTCGACCCGCACGGGTACGCGGCCGAAAGTGGGCTCGCAGCCGATCGAGGCCCCGACGCCGCTTACCGCCTGGCTGCCCGATCCCGTCGAGCCCAACCAGAAGCCGCCAGCACCGACGACGATCCGGAGACCGACCAAGCGGCGCGCCAAGTTCCCCTTCGTCGAGCCGACGGGGGGAAGCGAGCTGCCGCAGTTCGGCCTGGTGCTCTCGCCGCAGGTCGTCGCTCAAGTCAAGCCGAAGCGGCGTGAGCGCCTGGGCCCGACGCCGTTCGGAGTGCGGACGCGCAAACCGAAGAAATCCGGCGTTCCCGTCGTGCCCTTCGGCGACAGCGAGCTGATGCGGGCGCTGCGTACCGACAACCGCGGACTCGACACCAACAACGTCGCCGCCGCCAAGCTGCGGGTCTACCTACCGCCGCGCAAGCTCGGGGCTCAGGCGGTGACGATCAAGAGCGACACCCTCGCGGTCCGCGGTGAGACCGATCCGCAGAACGAGATCACGGTCAACGGCCGCAAGGCGAAGGTGCGCAAGGACGGCAAATTCAGCATCGTCGTGCCGATCCCCTGGGGCAAATCGAAGATCACCATCGTCTCGAAAGACAAGATGGGGAACCAGGCGCAGATCGTCTGGCCCGTCGAGCGCGCCAAGTTCTCCTGGTTCCTGTTGGCGATGGCCGAAGGGGTGCTCGGGCAGAAGGGAGCCAAGCTCGATGGGATGAACCAGCACACCAAGGTCGACCTCGGGCCGGTCTATCTGCACGGCAAGTCGGCGGTCTACTTCAAGGCCTGGATCAAAGGCTCCAAGCTCTTCAAGGAGTACTTCATCACCGCCCACATGGACACCTCGAAGCTCAGCGAGTTCGAGGAGTTCTTCAAGGAGACGATCAACCCCGAGAAGTACTACCCCGTCTTCGGCGACAGCTCGACCCTCAAGCAGGACGCCGTCTCCCGCGGGAAGTTCTACGTCCTCTTGCAGGCGGACCAGTCGAAGCTGACGCTCGGGAACTTCCGCACGGCGATCAAAGGCATCGAGCTGTTGAACTACGATCGCCCGTTCTACGGCGTGATGGTCGACTTCAAGAAGACCTTCGCCAAGAACTACAAGACCGAGCTCAAGACCTTCGTCAGCTGGGACAACCGCCAGTACAAGCGCGGCTACAACCTCTTCCGCGGGACGGGCGGCTCGATCTACTACCTGCGCCACACCGAGCTCCTCGACGGCTCGGAGAAGGTCAAGCTCGTCGTCCGTGACCGCGACAACGGCACGGTGTTGATGGAGATCCCCCAGTCGCGCAACACGGACTATACGATCCGCTACTCCGAGGGCCGGATCTACCTCAAGAGCCCCGTTCCCAGCGTCGTCGACGCCTCGTTCCTCTCGACGGGCTACCTCGGCTCGCGCAACCAGATCGACGGCCACCCGGTCTACCTCGAGGTGAGCTACGAATACCAGGGCACCGAGAAAGACGGCGACGTCAGCTTCGGCGCGCACGTCAAGCAGACCTTCTTCAACATGTTCACCATCGGCGGCGGCTACATCCAAGAAGGGCGCAAGGGCTCGAACACGCCGACCTACCGCCTCTATGGCGGCGAGCTGACCTTCCACTACAAGAAGAAGACCAAGGTCACCGCCGAGCTGACGCGCAGCCACTCGTCGGACGCCTTCAACATGCTCTCGGAGGATGGCGGTCTGACCTTCAAGGACATCAACCTGACGGGCAGCGGCTCGACGAAGGGCTGGGCCTACAAGTTCACGGGCGAGATCGAGCTCGGCGAGTACTTCGGCAAGAAGAAGGACTGGATCTTCATCAAGGGCTTCTACAGCCGCTCGCAGCCCGGGTTCTACTCCTACGGGACGATCCTCGAGCAGGGCTCGGAGAAGTTCGGCGGCGAGGTGCGCTGGCACATCACCGCGCGCGACATGCTGACGGTGCGCCACGACGGCGTGATCACCCAGGCGCCGGATCCGACCTTCGAGGGCGGCTTCCGCAGCTACGAGAAAGAGCTCTCGACGTTGCAGTACAAGCACCAGCGCAAGATCTGGCAGCTCGTCGCCGAGTACAACCACATCTTCACCAAGGACAGCCGCGATCCGAAGGGGATCAACGGCGACACGCTGGCGATCGCCGGGACCTACAAGATCCTCAAGTGGCTCGACCTCTCGCTGCAGCAGGAGTTCGTGATCCACGGCGACAGCCGGATCCTGACGCGGACCCTCGACCACTTCAAGACCACCGTCGGCGTCGGCTTCCAGATCGCCCCGAGCGTCAAGGTGACGATCGCCGAAGAGCTGCGCTGGTCGGGCGAGAACACCACCGTCGTCGGCTTCCGCACCAAGCTCGACGACAAGAGCGAGTTCTACGTCGAAGAGCGGATGAAGAGCCAGCGCGACACCAAAGGCTGGCTGACGACGACGGTGATCGGCGCCCAGCAGAAGATGGGCAAGGACGGCAAGACCCGCAGCTACGGCGAGTATCAGCTCGACACGGGGATCGCCGGGCTGACGAACCGCGCGGTGATGGGCTTCGGTCGACGCTTCACGATCATCAAGGGCCTCAACCTCGAGGGGCTCTACGAGCGCAGCCAGACCTTCGGCGGGATCGTCGGCAACACCTCGCGCGACGCCTTCTCGGTCTCCCTCGAGATCCTGCGCTGGGAGTTCCTCAAGGCGGCGACGAAGTTCGAGGTGCGCTACGACAACGGCGACAACAAGGTCGAGGGCAGCCACGACAAGATCCAGTACATCACGATGAACACGATCAACGCCAAGGTCCACGAGGACGTGACGCTGTTCGGCCGCTTCAACTACTCCCAGACGGGGAACATCACCCTCGACATCCGCGAGGCGGAGCTGATGGAGGCGACCTTCGGCCTGGCCTATCGCCCGGTCAAGCACGACTGGGTCAACCTCTTGATCAAGTACACGCACCTCCTCGAGATGCGGCCCTTGAACCTGATCGAGAACAGCATCGAGCGCACCTCGCAGGACGTCGTCTCCCTCGAGTTGGTCTTCGAGCTGCCCTTCCACCTGCAGCTCGCCGAGAAGATCGCCTTCAAGCGGATGGTCGAGCAGATCGACGCGCTGGCGTCGATCGAGAGCATGACGCTGCTCTGGATCAACCGCCTGAGCTATCACCTCTACCGACCGAAGAAGATCTTCGGCGGCGTCGACGTCGCCGTCGAGTACCGCCAGCTGCACCAGTTCCTCGCTCGGGATTTCCAGCACGGCGTGCTGCTCGAGGTCGCGGTGCTCGTCACCAAGTTCGCGAAGATCGGCGTCGGCTGGAACTTCACCAAGTTCACCGACAACGAGTTCTCGAAGTACGACAAGAACGAGTCGGGCTTCTTCTTCCGCGTCGTCGGTCGCTTCTGATCGCCGCGAGCGGCCGTTTTGACGGCTCGCTTGGCCGAGGGTCGGAACGATTGATCCGCCAGATCGCGTCTGCTATCGTTTGAGAAC
>JAGQJP010000417.1 GCA_020430585.1 Myxococcales bacterium
CAAGGCGTATCGATGCCCTCGTAGGCGAGGCGTGCCCAGATGCAAGGCGGCGGAGGTCGCGCGCGACGCAGTCGTACATTCCGGTACGTCGAGGAGCGCGCGCCCTCCGCCAACGCCGCAGCTGGGTACGGATCGCCTACGAGGGAGGTTAGCGAACCTTGCGCGTGAGAGGCACAAACGACGCGCTACCGACGACCTTCTGCGAGATCTTGCCGTTGGCGTCCTTCTTGACCAGGATCAGCTTGCCGCGACGGAACGGCGTCCCGATCGGGATCACCATCGTGCCGCCCGTCTTCAGCTGCTGCAGAAGGGGAACCGGAATGTGGTCGGCGGCACAGGTGACGATGATCTTGTCGAAGGGCGCGTGGTCCTTCCAGCCGAAATAGCCGTCGCCAACCGTGTAGGTGACCTTCTTGTCGTAGCCGAGAAACTTGAGTAGCTTGTGGGTGCGGCGCGCGAGCGGCCCGACGATCTCGATCGAAAAGACCTTCGACGTCAGCTCGGCGAGGATCGACGCCTGATACCCGCTTCCGGTTCCGATCTCGAGCACCTTGTCGCCCTCTTTCACCTCGAGGAGGTTGGTCATGTGGGCGACCATGCTCGGATCGGTGATCGTCTGCCCCCAGCCGAGGCGCAGCCACTTCTGTTTGTAGGCCAGATCGACGTCCTTCTTGAGCACGTACATATGCCGTGGCACCGTGGCGAAGGCGTGGATCACCCGCTTGTCGGTGATCGGACGCCATTTGCTCTCGGCGAGCCACTTGGCCATCCGCTCACGTTGTCGTTTGAGGTTCGCGCTCTCTTCTTTTTTGTAGGGCAGCACGTCGACCTGTGCCGCCGCATCGAGGCTGGCGACGAGGGCGATCAGGGCGACGATCGCTCTGAAACTCAGATGAACCATGGAAACCCCTCAATTACTGTTCAGTACTGGGTGCCATCGCTTCGAGGAACGCTGGAGTGAAGGCTGCCGCGCCCCCGAGGATGCTGATCAGTTCGATGTACAGACCGAATCCAAAAACAAGCGATACTATTACACATGCAGCCAATGGGATCAAGAAGTAGAGCGACGGAACCAGTCGCTTCTCCATTCCTGGGAACGACGCGAGGGCGAGGAGATAGACCAGCGAGACGATCCCGAAGACGACGCGGAAACCGAAGTGGATCGAGAGCAGCGTCGCCAGGACGATCGCTCCGACGGAGGTCGCTCCGTTGATCGCCCAGGCCCAGGGCACCAGAGTCGGGCGATCCTCGGCGAGGTGGCCGATCGCCATCGGGAAGGGAAACCCGAGGAAGAATGAAATCGGGCCCAGAAGTGCCAACGAGATGATGATCTTCGACCACTGCGGGAGCGTCAGGAACATCTGGAGGATCGGATCCAGCGCCAGCGCGTAGATCCCCGAGGTCAGCGCGATCGCGCCGACGGCGATGTGAATCCCGATCTTCGGCGACTCTTTGTAGCGCCCGCAATACATGCTCCCCATCCCACTAAAGATCAGGATCCCCGCCAAGACCAGCGACGTGGCGTAGAGCGGGCTTGCGAGAAACAGCGTGAACTTCTGGATCAGCAGCATCTCCATGAAGAGAAAGCCGAATCCGAGGCAGACGAAGTAGATCACGGTCGAGAGCTTGCCCCGCGTCACCGTCTGGGAGCGGCCCGTCGGATCGAGAAAGGGCGAGAGCGTCGAGGCGACCTTGCGAGCGCCGCTGCCTTTGCGAAGCAACAGCACCAGCCGACCGACGAGGTGGGTCACGATCGGGATCAGCACGATCACGAATCCGAACAGCAGCGCCTGGGCCAAGGTGATCCAGAGCAGCGCATACGACCAGAGCTCGGGCGGAAAGTTCTGGGCGATGTTTCGCCAACCGGGGTTGGGCGGCAGCTTGCGGCGAATCCAGGGGATCGTATTTCCATAGTGGAAGCCCGCCTCATAGTACGGCCGGTCGTCGTAGGTCGGCGTGATGTCGAACATGTAGTGGGCGATGTAGGACGCGCCGCGATCGCTGGCGAGAAAGACGGCGTTCGCGATCTCGTTGTAGTAGTCGCGGTCCTCGAGCATCGTCTTCTGTACGTCCTCGGGCTTCATCCCCGGAAAGAAGGAGAAGGTCCAGTTGCGCTTGTCCACGTAGCGGCGCAAGCTGGCGATCTCCTGCGAATCCAGGCCCGAGCGCTTGACGATCGCGATCCCGAAGTTCGTGCCGCGAACGAAGAGAAAGCGGCGCCCGAGATCGTGGTCGCCGTACTCCTGCTTCATCGCGGCCTGGAGCGAGGGGATGATTCGCCCCGCGTTCGAGTCCGGGTCGTTGGCGATGTTCTGCGTCACCGCCAGGACGCCGTCGATCGAGAGCGCTCGCAGGTAGCTGCGCAGCGCTTCGACCGTGAAGACGTAGTTCTCACCTACCGATTTGGTGCCCGAGAAGGACATCCCAGCGCCGCCGCCGCGCTCGAGGAGGATCAGATCGAAGCGCTCCTTCGTTGTCTCGGCAAACGCGCGCCCCTCGCCGATTACCACCTTGACTCGAGGATCGGCGAGGAGGTTGCCGTTGTACGACGCGAGTGGCCCGCGCAGCAGCTTCACGATCTGTGGATCGGCCTCGATCGCGACGACCTTCGAGGCGCCATTGTGCAGCGCCTCCTGTACGGTGCCGCCCCCACCCAGGCCGATGACCAACACCCGTGGCGCCGCGACGAGACGATAGGGGACGCTCGTGATCACGTAGTCGAGGTAGCGCTCTTCTTTCGGCGTGAGCTTCTTGGCGACTTTGGCCACTCGGCTCCCGTCGACATAGAGACCATGGGTCACTGGCGGCAGCTCGGGCGTCATGTAATGGATGTCCATCGCCGAACGGTCGAGCTTGTTGCGCACGATCTGGACCAGCCCGAGGGGGCTGAAGCTCTCGTAGAGGATCTTGGTGTCGGCGACTTTCTGTGCGAAGAACGCGCGGCGCAGGTCCTTGTATTCGTCGAGCTCGAGCTTCGCCTTGGTCGCCATGTAGAGCGAGACCGAGGCGAAGACGACGAGGCTCACCATCAGCTTGGCGATGCTGACCAGGCGCGTGCGATGATTCTTCAATACCAGCCCGCTGCAGAGGACGTTGCCCCCAAACACCATCGCCAGCACGATCAGCAGCAGGTACTTCGGATGGACGACGAACATCGCCCCGAGGACGAGTAGCGCTCCGATTCCCGAGCCCGCCAGGTCGAAGGCGTAGAGCTTGTTCACCTGCTTGGCGTAGCCGACGAGGATCAGCCCGATGAAGAACGAGGCGAAGAAGAAGGGTACAAAGAGCGTCAGGTAGTAGTAGGCGACGTAGGTCACCTGGCGCGTGTCCTGGATGATGTTGGGGGGCACGAAGGGGATCGCGAGGCTGATCCGCCAGGCGAGGGCGACCGCAGGCAGCACCAAGAGCGACGAAATGTAGAGCATCCAATCGAGGTTGCGACGAAAGAACGTCTGGAACAGCGTGATCAGCGTCCCGGAGACGCCGAATCCCATCAAGGCGATCGAGATGATCATGTAGCCGAAGGCGGCGTAGCTCTCGATCGAAAACAACCGCATCAGGATGATTTCGTAAGAGATTACGCCCATTGCGACCAGGGCGATACCGAGGAATGGGCTGCGTAGTTCGCGTTCGGATTTCATCTGCGTCCTTCGCGACGATGATAGCATCGCTCGCTCGATCGGCAACTTTTTGAGCGGTCGCTCACGGTCGCGTCGACGGGCGAAGGTGCCCGCCGCTGTCGGTCAGGAAGCTGGCGTCCCCGGTTCCTCTGAGGGCGCTGCGAGGGCGACTTCGTGAATCCGGGAGAGCCGGAAGACGCGTTCGTCATCGCGTAGATGGCAATAGGCTTGTAGATACCGCGCGGCGTCGAGCTTGATCGGGGTGACCCGCCGAATCGTCATCTCGCGGCGCCAGTGGGAGTAGTAGTGGATTTCGAGGTCGAGCTTTTCGTCCATCGCGCGGCGGATCGTGGCGAGGTGCTGCTCGAGATCCGCTTCGGTCTCGTGCCACGTCGGCCACGGCTCGTCGTCGGCGGGGAGCAGGGCGAGCGCGCCCGAGAGCCAGTCGAGGATGCCCGCCGTCTCGACCTGAATCTCGCGCTTGGTGGCGCGAGGCAAGAGCTGGGCGACTTGCCGCATCACCGAGCGGGTGATCGCCGGCGAAACCGCGAGGCCGCCGCCGTGGACGAGCTCGTTGAGCACCGATACGGCGAGAGCGGCGCAGATCAACTGCTTTGCGTTCAGCTCGAGAGTGAAGCTCTCGTGCTCGTCGGCGCGATTGAGCCACAGCGGCTTGTTGGCGCGGAGCAGGGCGTTTCGAAACAGCTCCCGCGTAAGCTGCTTCAGATGTTCATGGTCCGACATGTCAGGCTCAGCAATCGTTGGCGCGTCGTCACACGTGTCACATTTTGTATTTGCCGAAGTCTTCGGGATCCAGCTTCTCGAGGTATTCTGTCCACTTATCTTTGGGCGCATCACTCGGTGGCGCGCTCTTGGTCTCGGAGCTCTCGTCGAGCTCCAGCTCGGCTTCGATCTCGGGCTCGCTGTCGGACTGTCCCTCGAGGTCGACCTTCGCCTTCCGACGGGCCGAGCGGACGTCGTCGACGATTCGTTCGTCGACGAGGATTTTCGCGCCTGTGCGGAGCGCTAGCGCGAGCGCGTCCGATGGGCGGCTGTCCACTTCCAGTTGCCGGCCCTCGCGATCGAGGAAGATCGAGGCGTAGAAGGTGTTGTTGCGCAGATCGTTGATCGCGATGTGCGAAACGGTCGCTCCCAGCTGCTCGATGGTGGAACGCAAGAGGTCGTGGGTCATCGGACGCGCTGGTTTGACGGACTCTTCGAGCTCGATCGCGATCGCGCTGGCTTCGAAGTAGCCGATGTAGATCCGAAGCACGCGCGGGCCGTCGACTTCCTTGAGCACGACGATCGGGACGTCGTTGTTGGCGTCGATCGTCAGGCCGGCGACTTGCATCGGTATCAGTGGCATCCCAAACCCGTCCCCCGCCGTTCTGGTGGTCACCACCCGCTCGCAGGGCTTTTCTTCATCGTAGTTCGTCGGGACCTTGAGCGTCAAGGACTTCGTCGACATTGGCGGGCGCCAGCGGCCCTAATTCGAGGTTCCCGGCCAGAGCGTAAACGTCTCGTACGGAGGGCCCTTGGCGATTCGGAACTTGAAGTCGCCACTGAGGCCAGCCGCGACGATGGTCGCCGTATTCCTCGAGTCGATCACGTCGACCACGAGCGTTCCTTCGACGCGAGCGTTCTTCGAGGAACCGATCTTGGTGAAGCTGATCGTACCCTGAAGGCTCGTCGCCTGGAAACTGTCGGGGCAGGACTCGAACAGATAGAGCGAGCCGCGGATCAGCTGTCCGTCGATCGGCAGGGCCGCGGTGAAGTTCTCGGAGACGTATTGCCAGTCGCGGATGTGCAGCAGGATGAAATTCGAGAAGCCCGGGTCGCGCCCGCCGTCCTGAATCCGAATCTCCGCCTCGTTCTCGTAGACGTTGAGCGTAAAGAAGTTCGCGTGGAGCCGAAACGGCGCGAAGGTCTTCGGGTCCTCGCCGTCGCATCGCTCTAACGTCAGCGACGTCGACTCGAAGGTGCCCGAGCCATTGCCCAACCAGGTGCAGCCGCCGAGGAGGGGGCCGCCCAGGGCGACGAGCGCGGTAAAGAGAAGGGTCGCCACTCTACTCATGGGTTTCGCTTTCGTCGACGACGATCGAAACCGTCGCGCCTCGGCCGACGTTCAGGCGTTTGGCGGCGGATCCGTCGCGCACCGATACCTCGATCGTACCACAACTCCCGACGAGCGCCAGCAGCTGATTCGTCGCGACGTCGGCGTAGGTTGTCACGAGCGAGCCGATCGGTACAGAATCGACGTGAACCGAGAGCGTCCTCGCCGAGAGGGCGCCGATATTGGTGATCAGGTTACCGAAGTGATCGACGTCGACGACCCGCCCGCGGATCACGGCGCCGTCTCGGTCGACGGCCAACGACGCGAGCCGTTGCGGATCGTCGAGTCGCGGGCCGACGTCGGCGAAGGCGAGGCGACCCGACGCGAGGCGCGCCGCGACGGGAGCGAAGAGATCGCGCCCGTGAAACGTCGTCGAGAGCTCTGCGCGAGCGTACCGCGCGGTGTCGATCGCTCGACACGCGGCGTCGTCGCTCTCCAAGAGCGCTGTGAAGAGCCCGTTGTCCGGACCGACGAAGAGAGAGCGCCTCGCGAGGACTACAAGGCCATGTCGTGCGCTGCCCACCCCCGGATCGACGACGGCGAGGTGTACGCATCCCGCGGGAAAGAGGGGATAGCTGTTGCGGGCGAACCAGGCGGCGCCGTCCACGTCCTGGGGGGCGATCTGATGGCTCAGGTCGACGAGTCGCAACTCGGCGGCGATCGCGAGCATCACCCCTTTCATCGCCGCGACATAGTGGTCGCGCTCGCCGAAGTCGGTGATCAGCGTGACGAGCCCGATCGGCTCGAATTCCGGAAGGCGGGCCATGGTTCGAAAATAGCAGGGGCGAACGGGATTGGCAAATGTCGGACGAGGTCGTCGAGTGTACGTCTGGGCTTCACTTTTTTCCTTGCCACTGCTTTTGCAATCGTGTTATAGCACTTCGGCGAATTTGGAACGTACTCGAGGAACTTGAATGAGGCTCTACAAAGGTCGAATCCCCGAAATCGCCGAAGAGATCGTGAAAGAACTGATGGAGGGGGACGACATTGAGGTCGAAGAGAAGGAAGTTCCCGAGGTGCGACTGGACATCGAGGCGGTGCTCAACGAATACGTGAGGACCGAACGCGAGATCAGCGAGAAGGCGAAAGACCTCCTCGCCGTTCGCAAGCTCGATTACAGCTATTTGAACAAATTGAAGCAGGCGCTGGCAGGCGAGCGAGGGTTCGGCATCAACGAAGATGCGGTGCCCTACATCATCAAGCAGCTTCTGGAAGTGTTCATGCACTCGGTGCACGTCGAAGAGGTCTTCTCCGATGACCAGACGATGCGCAAGAAGCTCTCGACGATCCTGCGCCGCTACCTGAGCGAGGACAGCCTCGTCGATCAGGAAGTGCGGCGGCGGATCAAGAACCTGCAAGAGGGCACGATGACCTGGGACATCGAGTACCAGCGCGTGATGGAAGACATCAAACGGAACCGAAAGCTCGACTAGTCGAGCCGAGTGTTTGCCCCGCGAAAGTGGCGGAACTGGTAGACGCGCTAGATTCAGGTTCTAGTGGGCGCACGCCTGTGGGGGTTCGAGTCCCCCCTTTCGCACAATCCCAAGAGGCCCGGGAGCACCTGTCCCGGGCCTTTTCTTTTTCGTGCGCGTTGCCACTCCTCCTCTTCTTTCCTCCAGAGTTGCCAGGGGCTTTGGCTCCGCTCGAGATCGTCGCGCTGGACCCGAGCATCGCCCGCAATGTAGGATGAACCAAGAAGTCGGCGCCGAGATCGCCTGTCGCGCCTCCGTCGCGAGGCGATTGCGCGGTGCTGATACGAGATCCCGCAGCCGCCGCGTCCCATACGCGGCGCGCGGGTGGTGGCGCGGGGTCGAGGCCGGAGGTTGCGATGCTCTCGCAGATCAAGGAAACCGCGATCTACGTGCGCGATCTTCAACGCACGAAGGCGTTCTACGCGGACGTGCTCGGTCTACCGTTGATCGGGGAGCGCGGTGGGCGGCACGTCTTCTTTCGGGTCGGGCCGTCGATCCTGCTCTGCTTCAACGCCGAGGCGACGCGCGACGAGGTCGATGTCCCGCGCCACTTCGGTGAGGGCGAGCTGCATCTGGCCTTCGAGGCCGAGGCGGGGCGCTACGACGAGATCAAAGCGAAGCTCGAGGAGGCGGGCGTCGAGATCGAGGCCGAGCTCAGCTGGCCCCGCGGCGGACGCTCATTCTACTTTCGCGACCCCGACCGACACTGTCTCGAAGTGGTCGAGCCAGGGATTTGGGGCGACTGACGTTCCAAACCGACCGCTCGCTCACCCCACCAAATGGAGAAAGCGATGAGAAACCACCGGATCGCCTCGCGTCTCGTTCTTCGAATCGGCGCCGTTTGGCTACTCGGGTTGGCGCTCGCGACGTTGGGTTGTTCCTCGTCGGCGTCCACCAGCGACGCGGCGAGCGCGAGTGACACCCAGTCGAGTGATCTCCAGGGTGGCGATAGCCTTCGCGCGGACACCTCACAGGCCGACGTCGCGGACACCTCGCTGGCGGACATCGCGGGTGGCGCGGACGCGTCGCTGGCCGACGTCCCCGGCACCGAAGACACGTCGTTGGCCGACGTCGCGGGCACCGAAGACACGCTGCTCGACGACGCTTCCAGCGCGGCGGACACGAACGCCGACGCAACGGGCACGACAGACGCGGCGACCGACGACGGCAGCGCTACAGCTGACGCCGTCGATGTTGACGCGAGCGCGACGATTTGGCTCCACACCGACAAGAACCAGATCAAGACCGCCGACGGCGCGATCTGGCGCGGCCGCGGGGCGAACATTCAGGACACCCGCTCGTGCAATGCTTGCGCCTGGAACCAGCCGAACGTCGGCGAGGTAAAACGGCGGATCGACGAGCTCGTCGACGTCTGGGGTGCCAATTTCATGCGCTTGACCCTCGAGTCCTACTCCGATAGCGGCGGGCGGGTGCACTGGGCCGGCGTGCTCGACGACAGCGACTATCTCGATGACATCAAAGAGATTGTCGCGCACATCGGCAGCAAACCGGGTGTCCACGTGCTGCTCTCGCTCTGGATCGACCCCTCTTTCACCTCCGACGGCTGGCCCACCGACGAGACGAGCAAGGTCTGGGAGCGCCTCGCCGAGAGCTTCGCCTTCGATGGGCACGTGCTGTTCGGTCTGGTGAACGAGCCCGAGAGCAACTTCGACGGCGGTCTCGACGCCGACGTCTGGGAGGCGATGAACAAGACCGTCGCCGCGATCCGCGCCGTGGAGACGAAGCTCGGCGCTCCGCAGCACCTGATCGCCGTGCAGGGCACCCGGGCCTGGGCGCGCAACCTCGACTACTACGTGAGCCACCCGATCACGGCGGGCGGCGGGACGAATATCGTCTACGAGACCCACCCCTACAATCCGCAGGCCGACTTCGACGCGCTGGTGTTCGAGCCGTCGAAGACGCTGCCCGTGGTGATCGGCGAGTTCGGCCCCGCTGGCGGGCAGACGTTGCCTGACGCGACGGTCTTGATGGATGGCGCGGAGCTGCGCAACATCCCCTATCTCGCCTGGACCTTTCACATGCGCTGCCCGCCGAGCCTGCTCGTGGACAACTCGGGCGGCGGTTGCGGCGTCGGGATGACCCTCGAGCCGACCGAGTGGGGGATGTTGATCAAGAACCGTCTGGCACAGCCCTGGAAGACACCGTGAGGCGCGATCGGCGGCGGTGAAGACGGCGAGAGCGTCGGGGGCGGGCGCTCGTCTTCGATGCGAGGCGGCGCGTCCGGGCGCTTCTACGCTGCGAGGCGGCGGAGCTTCTCCAAGACGGCGTCGACGTGGCCTTTGACCTTGACGCTGCGCCAGTGATGGGCGACGTGGCCCGTCGGGTCGATCAGTACGGTGCTGCGGATCACGCCCTGATACTCCTTGCCGTAGTTCTTTTTCGTGCCCCAGGCGCCGTAGGCGCTCAGCATCCCGTGCTCGGGGTCGCAGGCGAGCCGCACACCGAGGGCGTGCTTGGCGATGAATGTCTGGTGCTTCTCCGGGCTGTCGGGGCTTACGCCGAGGATCTCGGCGCCGAGCTCGGCGAACGAGGAGAGCGCCGCGGTGAAGTCGATCGCTTCGGTCGTGCAACCGGGCGTGTCGTCCTTGGGGTAGAAGTAGAGCACGAGCCAGCGTCCAGTGTAGTCGTCGAGCGAGACGCCCTCGCCGGCGTGGTCGAGTAGCTCGAATCTCGGGGCGGCGTTGCCGATTTGCAGCGTCATCGGTTCCTCGTGTTGTTTGGAGTCCGTGTCGAACGGGGTCAGATGTGTTTCTTCAGGTGGCCAGCGACCCGAGAGCCGAAGGTGCCGCCCTGGGTCGCGATCGTCTTCGCGCCAGCCGCGAGCAACCCTTCTTTGTCGATGATCGCCGCTTGGCGATTGTACGTCGGCTTCGGGTGGACGCCTGAGTCCATCCGGATCGCGTCGCAGGGGCAGGCCTCGACGCACATGCCACAGTAGATGCACTTGAGCAGGTCGATCTCGAAGCGCATCGGGAACTTCTCGATCGTCTCCTCGGGCCGCTCGCCCGCGACGATGGTGATGCAGTTCGACGGGCAGGCAGTCGAGCAGCACATGCAGGCGACGCAGCGCGGGGAGCCGTCGTCCCGCTGCATCAGGCGGTGCTGGCCGCGAAACCGCTCGGGATACGGGCGCTGAACTTCCGGATACTCCAGCGTGACGGTATGTTTGCGTCCGAAGATGTTCTCGACCAAGTGCTTGGTCGTGACTTTCAAGCCCTCCCAGATCGCTGGGTAGAACAGCTTCTCCGCGAAGGTCATCTCGCGCCGTTCGAAGGGTTTGGCGCGCTCGGATTTGGGACGTAGCGGTTGCTTCATCTATCTACCTCACGGTCATCGGGTCAAGAGCAAGAACAGCCCGGTGACCAGGACGTTGGCCAACGAGATGGGCAGGATGTACTTCCAGCCCATCGTCATGATTTGGTCGTAGCGCATCCGCAGCAGCGTCCAGCGCAGCTGCATTTGAACCCAGACGAAGAAGAGCGTCTTGGCGAAGAACGCCATCACGCAGGCGATCTGGAACCACCAGGTCGCGACCAGCGCGGGTGTCGGTGGTAGCCAGGGGATCTGCCAGCCGCCGAAAAAGACCGCGGTCGCCATCATCGCGACCATGATCACCGCCGCGAATTCGGTGAGGAACCACGTCGCCAGCGCCAGCCCCGAGTACTCGGTGAAGTAACCCGAGACCAGCTCCGGCTCGCCTTCGGGCGCGTCGAAGGGCGTGCGCTTGGTCTCGGCGATCGACGCCGCGAGAAAGAGGAAGAACGCCACGGGCTGCACGACGATGCCCCACTTCGGGAGCACGCCGCCGAGCAGCGCGCCCTGGCCCTCGATGATCGTCTGCAGGTTGATCGAGCCGAAGACCATGAAGACGCCGACCAGGTTCAGCGCCAAGCTCACCTCGTAGGAGATCATCTGCGCCGAGACGCGCAGCGCTCCGAGGAGGCTGAAGTTGTTGTTCGACGACCATCCAGCGATCGTCGCGCCATAGACCGAGAGCGAGCCGATCGCGAAGATGAAGAGGATTCCGACGTCGAGGTTCGAGACGACCCAACGATTCGTCGGCCCGACGGGCATTACGGCGAAGACGATCAGCGCGGGTGCCATCGCCATGAACGGGGCGAGGCGAAAGAGCAGCGGGTTCGAACCCCGCGGCACGATGTTCTCTTTGAGGGCGAATTTCAGGGTGTCGGCGATGATGTGGAACAAACCCCAGGCCCGCACGCCCCCGATCGAGGCGCGATTCGGCCCGACGCGATCCTGAATCATCGCGCTCTGCCGTCGCTCGATCCAGCTCATCAACGCCGCGAGGGCGAGAACGAAGCCCGGCACGAGAATGGCAAACTTGATTGCCGCATGAACTAACGCTTCCACTACTTGTGCGGTCATCACTGCCTCAGTGCTTGCCGGCCCGAGCGTGAATCGTCGGGCTCATCGTTTCGGCCACTCCCGCCAACTGCGCCCCGAAGGGACGCAGCGCCTTCCAGTTCATCCCTCGGAACGCCGCCTCGCCGAGGCTGATCTCCTTGAAGATCGATCGCACCGAGGCGAAGTCGAGATCGGCGTATCCGTAGAGCTTCGCCAACTTGCAGACCAGCTCCCAGGCCGGTTTGACCGAGGGGCCCGGCTGGACACCGCGCTCGAAGCGCTGTACGCGACCGGTCGCGCTGACGTAGGTACCGTCGTACTCGAAGGTCTGTGGCGTCGGTAGAACTCGGTCGACCGCCCGCAGCCAGGGCGCATCGAGGTTCGTCAAGGCGACGACGTGGGCCGCCTTGTCGATCGCCTCGATCACGGCGTCGGAGAGCTCGTGCTCGCCCGCGATCAGCAGCACGTCGATCGCTCCGCTACCGAGGTCTTTGGCCAGCGCGTCGAGCGATTTCAGCGCCGCTTTCGAGACCAGCGTCTCGAGACCGAGACGGTTCGCGTTCTTGTCCGCCATCACCAGGATCTCGTCGGCATCTCCCGGAGCTCGACCACCGACGTAGAAGCGGGCCCCCATCGCCTCTTTGCCGAAACGGCGCAGGGCGTAGATGTCTTCATTCGAGAGCGATGGGCTGAGCAAGATGCCGAGCCTCCCGTTCTCCGTCAGTCGCAGCGCTTCGGCGATCCGCTCGAGCGTTTCGCCCACGCTCGGCTCCGCGTCTCCCTTGGCGTCGCGGTTCATCACGGAGCGCAGACGGTGATCCTGCAGCTCGTGGAAGCGCAGCCGTCCCGCGTCGCACATCCAGTGGTCGTTGACATACGGGTTGTAGCGCGGCACATAGCGATAGACCGTGTTGTCTGCGTGATCGACGAAGCTCGCGCAGCCGCGGGCACAGCCAGCGCAGACCGTCTCGTGGCGCGAGAGCAACCAGACGCGTTTCTTGAAGCGGAAATCCCGGCTCGTCAACGCGCCGACGGGGCAGATGTCGACGGTGTTGAGGGAATACGCCGAATCGAATTCGGTTCCCGGGAAGGTGTCGATCTCGGTGTGGTTCCCGCGGCCGATCGTCTGGAGCTGGAAATCCTTCGAGATCTCTTCGGTGAAACGGACACAGCGCGTGCAGAGAATACAGCGCTCGGCGTCGAGGATCACGTTCGGCCCCAGGGGCTTCGCTTTTGGCTTTCCGACCTTCGGCACGTCGAGTCGGCTCGGGCGGGCGCTGTAGTCACGGTAGTAGTCCTGCAACCGGCACTCGCCAGCCTGGTCGCAGACCGGGCAGTCGACGGGGTGGTTCACCAGGATGAACTCGAGCACCGCCTCTTGCAGATGCTTGGTCTTCTCCGAGGCGGTGTCGACGACCATTCCATCGGCGACCGTCGCGTGGCACGCCGGCAGCGGGTTGCGCGCCTTCTCGACGTGGACGAGACACATCCGGCAGTTGGCGGCGATGGACAGCGCCGGGTGATAACAGAAATGCGGGACCTCGATCCCCACCGTGCGTGCGGCTTCGAGGATCGTCGTCCCCTTCTCGACCGTGACCGAGACTCCGTCGATTGTGCAGGTTACCGTGCTCATCGTTTCCGTTCGCGCTCCAGCTGGGTTATCGATCGATCTCGCCACCGATCATATTGATCGTGTCGAAGGTCGGCACCAGGTCCTGAATCAGCTTGCCCCGCATGATCTCGGGCAGGGCGGCGACCAAATGGTAACAGGGCGGTCGGACGTGGACGCGACTCGGCTTGCCCGAGCCGTCCGAGACGATGAAGAAGCCGAGCTCACCGTTGGCGCCCTCGGTGTAGCTGTACACCTCACCGGGCGGGACCTTGAGCCCCTCCATGATCAGCTTGAAGTGCGCCATCATCGCTTCGATCGAGTTGTAGACCTCGTCTTTGGGCGGCAGCACCACGCGCCAATCGTCGATCCGAACCGGCCCCTCGGGCATCTGCTCGATGCACTGATCGATCATCGAGATCGACTGCTCGATCTCGGCGAGGCGGATCAGGAAGCGGTCCCAGTTGTCGCCCCGGGTTCCCGTCGGCATCGTCCAGTCGAGTCGGTCGTAGACCAGATACGGCGCCGCATCGCGCACGTCGTACTCCACGCCGCAGGCGCGCAGGAACGGCCCCGTACAGCCATAGGAGATCGCCGTTTCGGTGTCGAGGATACCCGTGTTCTGCATCCGGTCGATGAAGATCCGATTGCGTCCGATCAGCTTGTCGATGTCGTATAGGTTCTTGTCCAGCCGCCGTTTGACGAGCTTCCAGTGGTCGGCGAAGCTCTCGGGGAGATCGTCCGTCAGCCCGCCGATCCGCACGTACGAGACGGTGAGCCGCGCGCCGCAGATCTCCTCGGTCAGGACGTAGATCTCTTCGCGGCTCTGAACGCCGTAGAGAAAGACCGTGAAGGCGCCGAGCTCGAGCGACGTCGCCGCCAGGCAGGTCAGGTGGTCCGAGATTCGGTGCAGCTCGCTGATAATCGTGCGAACGTACTTGCAGCGCTCGGTGATCTCGATCCCGAGGAGCTTCTCGACCGCCAGCGCATACCCGACGTTGTTGATGAAGGGCGAGCAGTAGTTCAGTCGGTCGGTGTAGGGGAAGGCGTGCGTGTACGTCGCGTTCTCGCACATCTTCTCGAAGCCGCGGTGCAGATAGCCGATGTCGGGGTCGAGGTCGCGAATCGTCTCGCCCTCGAGGCGCAGCGTGAACTTCACCGTGCCGTGGGTCGCGGGGTGCGACGGGCCCATGTTGAGGATCATCTCCTGGGTGTGTAGCCCGATCCGATCCTCTTCCTCTTCGGTCAGATATTCGCGAACCGTTTCCGTGCTCATCAACTGTCCTCGACCGTCACTTGTAGACGACATCCGGTTTGAAGGCCGTGGTTTGCGGAATCAGCGCTTTCCCCGCCGCCGAGGTGCCCTCACCGACGGCGATCCCGCGCTCGCGGTTCGTGCCCGCGAACGGCGTGCCGAGGGACATCGGGACGCCGATGTCGGTCAGGGGAACCAGCGGCTGGATGTCGGCGAAGCCATAGTCCTTGCGCAGCGGATGCCCCTCGAATTCGGGGTAGAGCAGCAGCCGGCGCAGATCGGGGTGACCGTCGAAGAGAATGCCGAACATGTCGTAGGTCTCGCGCTCGGTCCAGAGCGCGCCCTTCCAGACGCCCGAAACGCTGGGCACGTGAACGTCGTCCTCGTCGAGGCGGACCTTGATCCGCAGGCGATGCTTGTGCGGCAAGCTGTAGAGATGGTAGACCACCTCGAAGCGAAACTCATCGAAGGTCTCGAGGTGGTCGATCGCCGTGATGTCGACGACCATGTCGAAGTGCATCGACGGTTCGTCGCGGCAATGGGTCGCCACCGCCACGAGCTGGTCGCGGGCGACGACGACGCACTCGTCGCCTCGGTGGGCGTAGGCCTGCACGATCGCCTCAGGGAATTTCGAAAGCAGCGAATCAACTACTGTCTTGCTCATTGTCTTGCGCGAACCCGCTGTTAGGCGCCGCTGGCACCGATGATTGGCTTCGAGTTGTCGCCCGAGATCTTCTCCTGCAACAACATGATCCCGTCGAGGACGGCCTCGGGTCGGGGCGGACATCCGGGGATGTAGACGTCGATCGGGATCACCCGATCGGCGCCCGCCACCGTCGTGTAGTTGTCGTAGAACCCGCCAGTGGCGGCGCAGACGCCGAAGGCGACGGCCCACTTCGGCTCGGACATCTGCTCGTAGACCATCTTGAGCACGGGCGCTTGTTTCTGCGTGATCGTGCCGACG
>JAGQJP010000418.1 GCA_020430585.1 Myxococcales bacterium
ATACGCGCCTCGGTGCCCTCTGGGCGGAGTGGCAGGAGCTCGGCGCGGACCTGGTGGACACGGGTTGGGTCTGCCCCTCGGGGATCGCGGCCTTCGCCGACTCGGGGACCTACGCGCCGACCTATCTCGTCGGCAGCTGGCAGGACGGCGACGGGGCCGCACACGTCTTCGTCTGCGATGGCTACGCGGCGTCGGCCGAGGCGATGCAGGCCGCCAGCCTCTCCGACGTGCTCGACATCGACGTCTCGCTGGCGCTCTGCTCGCCGAGCTTCCGGCTACCGCGCGAACGCGAGCATCAGATCATGCGGCTGCGACTCGACGATCCGGCGTTTACGGAGCGCGTCGCCGACCTGCTGCGCGGTGAGGCGCACGGTGGCGATTCCGTCGAGAGCTACCGCGCCGCGATCGAAGAGATCGGGCGCTCCAACCTGCCCGTCGGCCAGCGTGTGCTGCGGGCGGGCGACTTCTTCCCCGAGAAGCAGTGGCGCGTCCTCGCTGCGAGCGGCTACATGTGCCCCGACCCCTACAGCGGCGCGCCGGGCGTGGTGAAGCTCGACGACGACGTCTACCAGGTGACGACCCGTTTGGCGACGAACGTGGCCAGCGTGAAGACGACGCTGACCTTTCGCTTCCTCAAGAAGACCCACGAAGAGCGCCGCCTCGTCTTCAGCCCGCTGCTCGAGCGCTTCAGCGCTGGCGAGGACTTCCGCTCGCGCCCGGTCAGGGTCTCCGACTCGGGCCGCATCCGCAACGAGATCCAGACCCTCTTCTCCCAGGCGCTCGAGTACGACGGCGACACCATTCGTGTGCACTTCGACCGCATCAACGACGAGGTGATCCTCCCCGAGAAGCAGATCAAGATCCGCGAGATCCTCGAGTGGTACGCGGCGAATCACCCCACCTGGTTCGGCTGGCTCGTGCTCGCCTGATGCCGCCGCTCGACGTCCAGGAGCGAGATCCGCGTCTCGTGCGCCGATCGGCGGGCCTCACCACGCCGCGCAGACTTGGTCGTAGCGCGTGCGACAGACGGGGACCTCGTTGCAGACCTCGCGTCCCGGCGTGCAGTCGATCCCCTGGTCGCAGCGCCAGCGGTGGACGAGCGCGAAGAAGCGCCGCTCCTCACAGTGTCGACGAAACTCGCGCTTGACGCGGCGCTCCATCCGGCACTGCGTGAGCTGGCGCCGAACCGTCTGTTGTCGACAGATGCGGCGAACGTGGGGCTGCCGCACGACCTTCATCTTCTTGCACATCCAGCGTCGGGCCTTGACGGGGACGAGCTTCTTGTGGCAGCGCTGCGGCCCGCTCGGGCAATTCGTGACCGTGCGGCAGTGACGGCCGCCGACCATCCGGCAGACCTCCTCGACGACCATCTTCGGGACCGTGCGGCACTTCCGCTGCTGTACGACGCCGGGTCGCGTGACCATGCGGCACTGCTGAACGTCACGGTACTCGGCGACCATCTGGGTGCGGCAGACGCTCGGTCCCGAGGGTCGGCAGACGCGCTTGGTCTGGCAGCGCCGCTGCGGAACCACGCTGCACTGTTGCGTCGTCGTCACGCGCGGGATCTTCTGACAGAGCTGCTTGGGCAGCGGAACGCGGACGGTGCGTGTCGTGCAACGCCGCTGGTAGGTCGTCACGCTCTGGGGCACGTTGCGGCAGATGCGCTGTCCCGGCGTGCAACGTCGTGAGCTACGGCAGCCGCGACAGCGCGGGTCGCCGTGCCGATTCGTACAGTAGGAGTTGTTGCCCGAGCTCGGGCAGTTGGTCTGCGTCGTGCAGCGCTGCGGTCCCTGCTGGCAGACCTGTCGATAGCGGGTTTGACGCACGGGCACGTTCTGACACTGCTGCTGGGTGTGCATCTGGTAGGTCGTCACCGTGCGACACTTCGCTTCGACGACGGTTCGCCGTACCGGCACGCAGCGGCGCTCGTTGACGGTGGTGCAGACGTTCTGCATCTGACACTGGGGCCCCCGCGACGGCGGACAGACGCGCTTGGGCACGAGCTTCTTCTGGCGCACGGTGCTGCAGACGCGCTGGGGCTTGGTGATCCGCACCGGCACGTCGCGACACTCGCTGACCATCTTGCGCACGGGGCGCTTCTCGCACTTGCGCTGCGGAGTGGTGGTACACTGCTGGTGCGGCAGGCAGTTGGTCTTCTCGCAGACCTGCTTCGAGACGTGGTCCACCACCATCTGGTAGCCGCAGTCCGGGCGGGTCACGCTGGTGAAGAAGCGCTCGTCTCGGCAGACCACGGTCTTCGAGGTCACCGTCCGCGGCGAGCAGACGCGCTGCGTCTGATACACCAGGTGCGGTCGTTTCCAGCACGAGCGCCGTGTGAACGACTTGCGGAACGGCTCGCGTCGGCAGTTCTTGGTGGTCTGGCAGGTGCCACCCTGGTATTCGCAGTGCAGGGTGGGCGTGCAGACCTTCTGCTCGACGACCTGCCAGTGCAGGCAGGGGCGCTCGTTGGGCGCCTGGATCGTCTGCGGCGGCAGGGGCGTGTTCGGATCCTCGAGCGGCTCTTGCGGCCCCTCGGGGTTCGGCGTCTCGGGCACCTGGGGGTTCTGCGCCAGCTGCGTCGTGGGGATGTAGCCCGGGCCGACGAGCTTGAAGCGCTGCGCCTTGGTGCCGTTGCAGGTATAGAGCTGGATGTTCGTCTGATCGTCGGTGCGCGCCCCCGAGACATCGAGGCACTTGTCCCCGGGGCCGCGGATCTCGCCGGCCGCCGTGACCCGCCAGAGCTGGCCGGCGCTGTGGGTGCACGCGCCGAGCTGGGCGTTCGCTCCGTCGTGGGTTTGGCCGTTGGCGACCTCGAGGCAGGTGCCTCCGGGCCCGCGGATCTCGCCGCTCATCGAGATCGTCCAGGTCTGCGCTGGCGTGGCGTTGCAGCTGTAGAGCCAGACGTTGGTCCCGGGCGTTCGCCCGTTGCCGGCGCGATCGACGCATTTGTTACCCAGCGCGACGATCGTCAATTTCGTCGTCCGCCACTTCTGGGCGACGTGGTTGTGGCAGGTGAAGAGCTGGACGTTCGTCCCGTCGTCGGTGCGCCCGTCGACGACGTCGAGGCAGAGGCCGTGCAAGCCGTGGACCTCGCCATTGGGGCCGATCGACCACTGCTGCGCCGGCCAGCCCTTGCAGGGCTGCACCTCGACGTTGCCGTGGTTCTTCCCCGGCCGCATCATGACGGTCAGGCAGCGATTGCCACTCCCACGGATCTGGCCGCGGCGGGTGAAGCGCCAGCTCTGCTCGGGTGCCTTGTTGCAGGTCGCGATCTGCACGTTGGCGTCGGCTCCCGTGCTCGGCGCGACCGCCAGACACTTTCCGGATGTGCCGATGATCGCGAAGCCCGGCAGCCGCGAGGGTTTCTGCGTCACCCGTAGCTCGGCGGGCTCGAAATCGGCGGCGGGTGGCACGCCGCCCAGTCGCGAAGCGATTCCGACGATGAGGAACCCCGTGGCGAGCAAGAATGGTAGGTGTTTCCAGGTACGGTGGCGTTGTGGCGTCATCGGCCGACATCCTCCATGGTGCGAGACGAGGTCTTATTATTGCGCCCAAAGCCGGGAACCACAACCCGAAATCCCTCCTGCGCTCGATCGCACTCGCCCCCTGTCGGATCCACGGCGGCACGGCGGGGGATCGAGACCTCGTCGGTGTGATCATTCTTTCGCTTTGCGCGCTCGCGGTCTTTACCTACGTGGAGCGGGGCAATCTCCGAGACGGCGTTTTCGTTGCCCTGCTCGTCTGCATCGTTCCCTGGGCGTTGCTCTGTGTGAAGCTGTTTCCGAAGCGGAGCGCCAGCTCACTGAACCCAACCTGACCAGATGTCGGGGAGCTGAGCCGGGGGGCGGCCTGCGTCTCGAATCGCCGGGTGGTTGAGCGGCCGGATGCCGCTGGGGTCGACGCCGAGAGCGACACGGCGTCTGGCCGATGGTGAAAATCACGCCGGCTCTCGTTCTGGGCGGTGTCAGGGGTCGACGCCCTCGACGAGATAGGTCCCGGCGATCGTCGGCCACGGCCGAGGCCAGACGAAGCCGGGAAAGTACCACTCGGGAACGAGCGTCATCGTCAGTTGCCCATCTTGGAACTCGAACGTGAAGACGCCAGCGATAGGTTCCCCATACAGCTTGACTGTGCCTGAGTCACTTGCCCAGTCGCCCTCTGCATCGAACCGCAACGCACTATTTTGCCAGAGCTCGAATCTCCAGCGACAGCGGGCGGTCAGCTCGAGGACCTTCGTGAAACTCCCCTGCTGGCTCAGAAATGTGCCCGTCGGCACCCCACTGGTTTCTAGCATTGTTGCGCAGGACTGGGGACTGATGAGGCCCTGTCTCTTGACTCCCAGTCTGCCTTCGGGAGTCTCTGTCAGTTCACAGCCGAATAGGCACAGGCCCAGAAACAACGCGGTCAAAGTCATAAAAGTTACCGATTTCATTGTTCTCCTCCGTGGGGTGAATGGATACTCACGCCAACAGCAAGAGCCAGACCAAGCCGGGCAATCTCGTATTGCCTTGATTTTGCTAGAATTTACCATCTCCATCTGGGAGCCGAGCGCCGGACAATGGATCGATTTGATCAGACGATTCGGCCGAGAGACGCGATCGCCCGCTTGTAGCGCGCAGCTGTGCAGTTTGACAACGGTGTCGCGAAATCGAACTAGGTTCTGGCCTCCTCACGCTCGAGGATGCTCAGCACGAGCGGATCTTGCTCGCAGCCCTTCGGCGCTCTTGGTCGAGGGTTCTGAATTTGCTGGAGTTCTGACCACGGACACGTCATAGTTTTGGCATGGACGAATCACGACCCGCCGTTCGAATCGAGGAGACGCAGGGCGCATTGCCTTGTCGCGTCGTCGTTGGTTCGATCGCTCGGCTCGCGTTGCTCTGGCTGTCGCTTTTCTGCTTCGGAACCGTCTTTTGCGCCTGCGCAGGCGGGCCGAGCAACTCTCTTGGGGATGCGCAGGGCGATGGAACGCAACTCGTGATCGACACGCGCGAGCTCGACGCCGGCTCACGCCTCGACAGCACCGACGACAGCTCGGGGCTAGACAGCGGCGACGACAGCTCAGCGCTGGACAGCAGCGGGGTGGACGGCGATCTCGCCGAATGCGTCGTGGCCTCGGACTGCTCGGCCCGCTTCGGCGACGCGGCGCTGGAGACCTGCACGGTATGGGCCTGCAGCCCATCGGGGAGCTGTGAGAAAGCGCTCGCCCCGGACAAGACCCCCTGCAGCACCGCCGATGGCAAAGGGTTCTGCGAAAAGAGCGCCTGCGTGTTCAAGTGCGGTGACGGCGTCGTCCAGGCCAAGAACGGCGAGCTCTGCGACGACGGCAACGACAAGTCGGGCGACGGATGTCGCGATGACTGTGTGGTCGAAGAGCCGATCGGCGCCGGCTTCACGGGTGGACAATGCAAGGTGGACGCGGACTGCAAGCCGGCGGGCAGCGTCTGCGTCCCGGGCGTCGGTGGCGGCAGCTGCAGCGTCGGCTGCACGTCGACCTGCGCCGATCAGCAGGGCAGCCCAACGACCTTCTGCATCTCGGCGAGCGTCTACCAGAGCCGCCTCGCCGATCCGCTGCCATCCCAACTCGGAGCGGCGCTCTGCGTCTCGAAGTGCGACTACGCCCTCTTTCCGCGCACCGGCTGCCGCGACGGTCTGCATTGCGAGCTGCGCAACCGGCACAATAGCGCGGTGCAAGACGAGGTCTGCCTGCCCGGACCTTGGTGGATCGGCCTCGAGCTGAGCCCGCAAGGGACCGTGCTGGGCCTCGACCCCAACGGCCCGACGCCCGCCGAGCCCTATCTCAGCCTGCTCGATCTGAAATGCGGCGGCGTCTACGACCCGATCGACGCGACGCTCTTCACGGGGATGGCGAACACGCTGCTCGCGATGGGAGCAGACGGCCGCACGAAGATGTGGGAGCGGCCCTGTTCGGCGCCGTCGAACCTGCCGAACGTCTACGCGACGCACACCGAAGCCAACGCCGGCCGGGCCTTCCGCCTCAGCGGCACACGGACCCAGATCGTCGATTGGAGCGCCGACGCGATCTACGGCAGCACCAGCGCCCGCGGAGCGCTGATCGGCGGGCCGCTCTACCCGGCGCGCGTGATGGTCTATTACAACAATGGTACGAGCTATCTCTACACCGACGCCGCCAACGACTATCCGCACTACGACCCCGAGCGTCGCCGCCACTTCGGAATGATCGACGGCGACGAATGGGGCCCGCTCGACGCGGCGCTGATTCCGGGCAAAGAGTTCATCACCATCAAAGCCAACGGCGGCGGTCGTTTCTATCGCCAGTGGGGCCGCGCCGAGACCATCGCCTACCTCGGGAAGATGGCGCTCGATCACCTCGAGACCTACGGATTTCCGCTCGGCGTCGGCGATATCTCGCTCACCGCTGGCGGGGACATCACCGATCACGCCTCCCACGAGATCGGCCAAGACGCCGACGTCTACCTGCTGACCTTCGACGGCTTTCCCGAGGGAGAGTGGCTCGCCGACACGCCGCAGCTCTGGATCTCGAGCTGCACCCAATCGGGCGGCTGGACGTGCGACTATCACGAGAATTCGAGCGGCCTGCTCGAAGATCTCGGCGACCCCAGCCATCTGTCCGCCGCCGTCCTGTTGACGCACCTGGCCCAGTACGCCTACGACAATCCCGGCCCGAGCTGGTTCGTGCAACACGACGTCGTCGTGCTCCAACCCTTCATCGACCTGCCCGGCAGCACGCCCCAGTACGTGCACGCCGGCAACGACGCCGCCCTGGGCTGGCCGACCCACGACAACCACATCCACATCCGCTTCGCCTGGCCCTGAGCAACTCTACAGTAGGACGGCGATCCCCGGGTTCGAGGTGGCGAATACCGCTTTGGATCGACGGGTCGAGCCGGTGCGGCGATTGGCCGATGTGGTTTGGGTTGCGCTCTGGACCGGAGTCTGTCAGTATCGGATCACTCTACAACCGCTCCACCCGGGAGGCCCCGATGAAATCGACCGCGCTGATCACCGTGGCACTGGTCGCCTGTTCGCTTGGCAGTTGCAGGAGATCTCCCTCGACCAATGCCAAAACCAGGAACAATCAGGCTGGCGTAATGAAAGCAGCGCCGAAGCTCGCTCAGCTCCGCAGTTGGCCCAAAAGCAGCGATCACATCCCCGGGGCCGCGCAGATCGCGGCGGTTGTGACCCCAGATGCGATCGTCGTCCAGGGAAAGACGGTCGTCTCGTTGACGCGGTTCGAAGTCGCTGCCAAGGATCTGGAGGGTAAGGCTCCGGCGCTGATCGTCCCACTAAAAACGGCGCTGGAGTCATTGGCCGGCAAGCGCCGCAAAATGGTCAAGTCAGCGCTATGGCTGGTGTTGAACCTTGATCCTTCGACCCCGTTTCAGCTGCTCGCCGAGGTGCTGACCACCGCCGCCACCGCGGGTGTCCGCAATATTGGCTTTCCCGTTCGCACGGCAGCCGGTACCGGGCTGCTCTACACCCGTCTGGCCGGCAGAGCAAGAAAGCCGCAGCCGGACGTGAAAAAGAGACCGCTCAGCATTACCCTGGCGGTGACGCGGTCGAGCTATCGGGTGTTGGTCGAAGGGCAGCTCGAAGACAGCGGGAAGGTGATCCCACTGACCCGCTGCTATCTCGACGAGACCACCGGAAACCCGGTGCTGAGCAGTAACAACAACGCGAAGCTCAACACTCACTGCTACGATCGACCCCGGCTCTATCGATACCTGGCGGGCTGGAAAAAGAAATTCCCGACGGACGAGACGATTCACATCTCCGCACAATCGGACATCAAATGGCGCGACATCGCCCCGGCGATCGCCACGGCGAGTTACCTGCGAGCGGCGAATAAGGGTTCCTCGACACCGGTCTACCAATTCGCATCCTACGACGGTTTCTTGAATTAGCACAGCATCGCCGATGCGCTCAGTCGTAGATCAGGATGTAGTCGGCATACGTGCGCCCCTGGAAGGTGGCGTCGCGCAGGGCCTCGAAGTCGGCTCGTGGGGTGGTGGTGATCAGCGCATAGCGGGTGATGTTGGTGGCCCAGACCGCGACGAGCCCCGGGGTGGCGATCCCCGTTTGCACGTGTCAGTCACCGCCGGCGCTGCAGGTCGGGTTCGCCTGGCTGGGCAAAGCCCATCACTGCGGCCACTCGAGGTTCGTGACCTCGGAATCTGGATGTTGTAGAGCATGCGCCAATGCGCGTCGACGCGATCTCCGTTCGGCTGGTCAGGGTCGTTGCCGGGCAGCTTCAACGACCCGCTCGACCAGCTGAGATGCAGGCAGCAGGCCATCGAGCCGGAGGACCGGGCAGGACTGTTCGGCGAGATACGCCTCGTGTCGTTCGCGGGTCTTGCCCATCACGTCGCCAATGTCGTAGCGCGAGGCCCAGTGAATGAATTCTTCGTGTGCCGCGTGCATGTCACCTCCCGCGCGCACGCGCTCCTGGAAGCGGTCCTGTTCGCGACGTCGCAGACGTCGAATTCGTTCGTCGGTGGGCACGGTCAAAAAGGCGATCAACGTGAAATCGAGCTCCGGATAGGGCACCCAACCTGCGACACCGCCGCTCAGCACCCAGTCTTTGGTTGGTAGCAGGTCGGCGGTGATCATCGTAAAGCGCTCCGACGCTGAACGTGGATTCTGAAACGGCGGGTCGCTCGGACCGTGGTAGTAGTCGTCGCTGTCGAAACAGGGCAGCGATAGCGCGGCGGCTACCCCCCCGCCCAGCGTGCTGGCGCCGCTTCCCGACGCACCGATAACGTTGATCCGAAACGACATCGGCCCCATCCCGCCGCGTGAGTCAGGACCAGAGTATACCACGCCCGGAAGCTGGCACGAGCTCGAGAATATCAATCGCGGCGGCGGCGACGTGGCGCACGCCAGCTTCTCGGTGCTGCGAATCTCGCGCCCCTCCCCGCCGCTGACGATTCGCACCCGAACCGGATGAGACGTCCGATCCGCGGCTGCGGCCGTGGAATGTCCGGCGGCGATCGGAGGTTAGTAGAGAAGAGCCACACCCTTGCAGGAGAAGGATCGTGAAACGCTCGATCGAGATCGCGACATTGGCCCTGTTGCTGTTCGTTTCTGGAACGTCTTACGCGCGCGGCAGGGTCGACCGGCCGGAGCGCTGGAAAGCGAGCGCCAAGACGCTCGTCGAGCTGCGCTCGTTCGGGCTCTCGGACACGCGCTGGCAAATGCTGCGTTACAAGGGGTTGCGGCTCGCGATGACGCTCTACGCCTGGCCGATGGACAGCGTCTCGGTGATCGACATCGTCGGCTACGTCTACAACGAGCACTTCCGGGAGTGGCGCCGCTTCTGCCTGGCCACGGCGCGGCGGGTCTTCGACGCGAAGCTCGAGCTCGACGCCAAGCGCGGGATGCTACGGGTCGTCGGCACAGGCAACAACGACCTGCGCGGCAAGACGATCCTCGCATGGAACCTCGGCGCGATCACGAACCGCTGAACGCGTCGAAGGTCAATCGGGGAGCGGCGGGGTGCCGAGGATCGCGTAGGGATCGATGATCTCGGGGGTTCCGTTCTTCAGCCAGGTCTCGACGAAGTGCGACGCCTGCAGCAGAAACTCGCGCCCCTCGTGGACGCTGACGTGATCCGCTTTCTTGACCGGGCCGTCGGGGGACGTGGTGTAGCGGTCGTACTGGAAGAACCCGGCGCTGATGCTTCCCTCGAGCCAGTTCAGGCTTTGGGGAAGCGGGCCGCCCTGGGGGACCAGGCCGGGATCGAGGAAGATCGGCTCGAAGATCGGCAGATCGATCGAGCGCACCTGGAGCAGCGTCGACACGTTGGGCACGGTGGTGTCGTCCAACGCCATCGCCACCAAGAGGTGCGGCGGCTTGTTACCGGCCACTGGGAAGCGGTCGCGCAGGATGTGTCGGGCGTAGTTTCCCGAGTCGGCGCGGTCGATCACCGCCTGGGCCAGCTGGACCAGCCGCTGCAGGTCGTCGTCGGTCCAGCTCGGGGGCACGGCCAGGTTGACCACGTCGCGAAACGCCTTGCCCTCCGAGATGATCGAGGTCACCCGGCTGCCACCGACGGTGGTGATCGCCCACTCGAAGCGGTCGCTGAGGGCGAGCAGCTCCATCGCCATGATGCTGCCCAGGCTGCCGCCGATGTAGCCCATCTTGTCGGCGTTCAGGTCGGGCTTCTGATCGTCGTCGAAGTCGGGCTGTTGCTGCAGCAGTTGAAGCAGCTGCAACTTGTCCAGCGTCGATTGGCGCCAGTTGTCCCGCTGTTTGAGCGGGTCGAAGCTGAGGGTCGCCACGTCGATCCCGAAAAACTTGGCGATGTTGAGAAACGACGAGCCAGCGGTACCACCGGGATGGTCGCCGTGGGCCACGGCGTCGATGGCGACGATCGCGATCCCCAGCTCTGGGGCGAACTGCTCGACGCCAAAGTCCTCGACCGTGTGGCGGGTTCCCCCGAGGCCGTGGCCCCAGAGGATGATCGGCCAGGGTCCCTCTCCCGTGGCGGGCAACCAGATCGTGACCGGGATCGAGTAGGGCGTCGGCGCGTCGTCGGGCGCCAGCACGCCGTTCTTGCGATAGTCGCCGGCGGTAAACGACGTCTCACATTTCCGGACCGCGCCGCTCACCGTGCAAGCGGGAGCGCCATCCCAGCTAAACGAGAGCGTCTTGATCTTGGCCGCCATCTTCAGTGAGTCTTCGAAGACGCTCTGGGTGGTGAAGACCACCGCGGCGCTGACCTCTGCGGGTGTCAGCGCGGCGCCCTTCAACAGCTCGGCGTAGCGCGGAACCAGCGGCTCGAGGCGGGGATCTGTGGCGGATCCGTCGAGCAGCGCCTTCAGCGTCGCGCTGGGAGCGATGCATCCGCCGTCCTGGGCCAGGAGCTTGGTCGTCAGCACCAGTCCGTGGCGCGTCTTGGGTCGAAGCGGCAGCATCGGGAAGAGGAGCAGCGTCTTCCCGTCGTCGATCCGTCGCGCGTCGAAGGGAATGCGCTTCGCGCCGTCGGCGCCCAACTCGAACAGCATCAGGGTGCCGTTCGTCAGCGACGCGTCATCCCCGGTCGGCAGGTTCTCGCCGAGGGGTGCGTCGAACTGCAGCACGATGCCCGCGGTCGTGCCGAAGCCGTCGAGCTGGTTGGCGGTCTTGAACGCGCCCCGCAGATTGGCCGGCATGCTCTCGATCCAGGGCGCGTTGCTGGCGTCCATCACGACCCGCCGGGAGGTCAGCGTGCTCGGATCGGCGACGCTGAAGAACTCGTCCGGAAAGGTGTAGAGTTGGGTTCCATCGAGGGGCGCGTAGAGATAGTGGGTCGTGCCCTCGCACCAGCTCAGCGACGGGCTGGAGTCGTCCGCCGTGTCGTTCTCGAGCGCGTCCGCCGTGTCGTTCTCGAGCGCGTCCGCCGTGTCGTTCTCGAGCGCGTCCGCGGTGTCGCTCTCGAGCGCGGTGTCCGTCGTCGGTACGAACCCGTCGCCAGCGACGTCGAGTTGGCCCACGGAATCGGTACCGGCGTCCGTCCCCTGGCTGTTCGCCGTATCGATTCGTCTATCGCAGCTGGCGCCAACAAGCGCCATCAGCAGAATCAAGAGGACGGCGATCCGCCCGTACACCGTCGTCTTCATAGGCCCGGCTCTCCTTGTGCCTCGGCACGCTGGTGAAGCGCATACCCTAGCACAGACGACAGGCGAGCTTCCAGTGGAATGGTTACATGGAGAGGGCCTCGGGTTTGGGGAGGCGCATCGCCTTTGTCGCCTTGCGGTCGAGCTCCACTTGTCCTGTTTCGCATCGTACTTGTCGTACGCGCCACTATTCCAGCGCTTGGTGATCGTCACCGAGTCGCGCTCTCTTCGTCGCCAGTCCGTCGGTGAGGCGGGTGCACAATGGCCGAAGCGTGCCGGCGGTCTCGGAGCGGATGTCAAACGAGATCGTACCCGCAGCTTTCACACTTGTATACGTTCGCGGTGTTCAACTGGTCGCACTCGGGACATCTCCACGGCTTGGGCCGCAGCGGCTCCTCCAGCTCCGGAGTTGTGGGCCCCGGCTGAGGCGTCGCCCGAGAGGGTGCCGAGTCGGGCTCGGGCTCGACAGCGCTCGCCTGCGCCAACAAAGGCAGCGCACGTGTACAGAAGACGCCGAAACAGAACGCCACAAATCCCGGAATCAAGGCCAGGCCATCGCCTTTCACGACCAGCTGGACAGCAGAAACCACGCATAACGTCCCCCAATAGAGCCACAACAACATCGCGAACCCCAGCGACCGGCGCGCCACCGGGCCCAGCTTCGCCCCCTGCCGCGTCCAGTGTGTACGTCCGGCGAAGAAGAGCGCCACCCCGCCGACCAAGAAACCCGCGCCCGTCGGCCCGTGGGCCTTGAACAGATCGGTATCGACGATCACGGCGAAAAGGGGGGCGGCTCCGACGGCGGCCATGCTCACCCCGCCGATCATCGCAAACCACGTCAACAGCAGCAGCTCCAAGTCTCGGATCGACTCTCGTTCGCTGCGAATCGCCGTCGAAATGACGTACAGCGCGACAAAGCCGATCACCAGGAACCAGAAGATCTGTCCGCCATCCATAGTGGATCTCAGCGCGACAAACGATTTCAACATTGCCCCCATTCTTCACCCCCGACGTTGAGATGAGCTCCCGGCGAGTATGCAATGAAATGTCACACAAATCCAGCATGCACCGAGCGGTAGCGACCAGAGCCGATCGCCCGAGCAAGCGCGTTGTCGCAGGGGAATGTACGACCTGCGCCGATTGCCGCACGACGGCAGCAACGCGGTGTGCCAGCCATACGTGATCAAGGACTTCAGCTACGGGTCTCAGAAGTGCTCGGGTAGCGGGAAACGAAGCTCCCGCGACGCCACACCGTCGACGAGCAGACGCAGCTCCAACGTCGCCTTGGGTAGGATCGGACACGCCAGCCAGGATCGCAGCGGGGTGTAGAACAGGGTGAGGCGGTAGCCGTCATCGAGGCGCGTCTTCCGCTCCAGCGCACCATATGCCGTGCCCGCGCGGTGCTCGACCTTCAGTCTGGCGCGCAGCAGCTCGACTCGCAGTGGGCCACGGCGACCCAAGCCGCCGCTGAGCTTGACCTCGAACTCGACGAGCCAGCGGTCTTGCTCGATCCAGTCCCTTCTCACGCTGACGCTGACGCGTGGACCCGATCGGCGGGCAAACAGCGGGACGAAACCCAGGCCTCCATTGTACACGCGCGCGCAGCGACACGCGCCGACCAGCTGCGCCGAACACAACACCAGCGCCACGAAGAGGCAGTCGATCACCATGTTGCGATCGATTCGTTCGCTCATGCGCAAGCGATATCACGCCCAAACCGCGAGCGCAAGCCCGTCTCGGGAGCCAAG
>JAGQJP010000419.1 GCA_020430585.1 Myxococcales bacterium
GAGCTTGAGCTGCTCGTCCTCGTCGATGTGGGCGCGCATCGCCGTCTTGTAGGTCCGCACCAGCGCCGCCCAGTTTTCCCGTTGGCTGTAGTATTCGACGAGCTTTTGCAACAACGACTGCTCGCTGGGGAGGCGCTCGAAGGCCGCCTCGTAGACGGGGATGATCTCTTCCTCGGGGCGACCGAGATTCTCGAGACAGAACGAGAGCGAGACGTAGCTCTCGGCGAGGTCGGCGTCACTCTGCGCCTTCTGCACGCGCTGCACGTAGTAGTGGCGTAGGCTCTCCCAGTCGCCGCGCTCGCCGAAGTAGCTCTCGATGAAGACCCGCGTCTCGACGTTGAAGGGGTTGCGTTCGAAGCTGCGCCAGAGATAGTCGGCGACGCGCCGGGAGTTCGGTCGCTCCTGATAGATCAGGGTCGCGACTTTGCGGAAGAGGTTCGCCGCCTGATCGATGTTCGGTGCCGCTTCGGCCTCGGCGATATATTGCTGGACAACGGGAGAGAGCTCCTCCCGATCCTCGGCCAACGCCGCCAGCTCATCGAGCGCCGCCTCGAACCCGGGCAGCATCTCGAGCGCCTGCTGGAACGCCTCTTCGGCCCCCTCGACGTCATCCAGTCGCGTACCCCGCACACGTCCGAGCTCGACCAGGGAGACGGCGCGCTGTGCGTCATCCTCGCAGACCGCGAGCTTCTCGAAGAGCAAGGTGGCGACGAAGCTCCACTCACCGATCCCGCGGTAGATCGAGAGCAAGCGCTCGATCGCGGCGACGTTCGGCGCGAGCTTGAAACCCTGGACGTAGCACTCAGCGGCGGCATCGCGACGATCGAATCGACCCTCGAGCACCTCGCCGAGCTTGACCAACGCGTGGGCGCGAATCGTCGGATCCGAGTCGCTCCGCGCCACGTGCTGCAGTACGCGCGCGATGCGCGTCCAGAGCTCCTCCGATCGCCCCTCGCTCTCGAGATGGGAGACCACGTCCGAGTA
This sequence comes from Myxococcales bacterium, assembly GCA_020430585.1. Classification (GTDB taxonomy): domain Bacteria; phylum Myxococcota_A; class UBA9042; order JAGQJP01; family JAGQJP01; genus JAGQJP01. Next base: position 985 of record JAGQJP010000419.1, read on the forward strand.
GAGCTCGATCAGAGCCGGCCACTTGTGCTTCGTAACGAAATTCTCTTCAAGAAAATCAATGGCTTCGCGATTCGCGGGGTCGTCTTTCAACAACTTCTTGTAGTTGGTTACCGTTGGCTTCATCCGAGCTCCGAATCGAAGATGGCCCTGAACGTGAGGTCTTTAGACGCTTGGTCCGGGATGAGAATACGATAACTAGCTCGGAAAAACAAGCGGAGAAGGGGATTAGAAGTCGTCGAAAATGCCGATCCGATCCTGGGTGAAATCTTCCATCGAGAGCATGTATTGGAAGAATGCTTCTTCGAATTCCGAGGCGCGCAAGCCGAAGTATTCGCCCTCTTTGAGCTTGTCGTCGTCGCCGCCGGCGCCGCCGCCCCCGCCGCCGCCTCCGCCGCCTCCGCCGCCTCCGCCGTCGCCGCCGCCCTCGTGGTCATCGTCTTGAGCCAGAACGCGCTCTTCTGAACCGCGCGCCTCCTGCTCTTCTTCCGACTGATTGTTCGAGCCGTCCGAGAGCGCGAGGGACTTGTGGGTGTGCTTGACGACGTGCGTCAATTCGTGGGCGAGGAGGGCCTGGCCCTCTTTGGTGTCGAGCGAGAACTCGCCCTTGGCGAAGAAGATGTCGCTGTCGCCCAAGGCGAAGGCGCGGGCACCGATCGCCTCGGCGGCGGCCTCCGCCTTTTCCCCGACGTGGATCCGCACGTCGCCGATCCGCGAGCCCAAGATGCGCTCCATCTTCTCTTCCATCCGCGGGTCGAGTCGTGTGGGCATCTCGTCGGCGAGCATATCGAGGCCGATCTTCGTGTACTTTTGGACGATCGCGTCCTGGGACGTCGACTTTCCGACCTCGCTCAGAACCTGCGTGATCGTCATGTCCTCTTGCGGGAGGAAAAACTCCTCCTCGTCGTCGAGCTCGTCCTCGAGCATCGGATCGACGGGCGGCTGTGTTTCGTTTCCGTTGGCCATTGGCTTGGTTGTCCTTTACTCACCGACGCGTCGCGCGGTGGGTAGTCCTGTCACCATCCGGGGTGGTTTGTCCCCCCCAATCGGCGCGTCGGGCGTCCATTTTGTGGCCCGACGGCGCGCTGACGCTTGACGCACCCACTCAGAGCAAGGGGTGTGCCAAAAGCCGCATCGCCATCTCGATCGGGTCTCACCACGCGCCTGATCGTACCCCGATCGCGCGCCGGGCGTCCACGTTTTTTCTTGCCTTTTCGCCATAATTCGCCTACTTTTGCTCGTAGCAACCGGGATCTTCCGCATCGCAAAAAAAGAGTGGCATGGGTTCGTTGCGCGTCATCCGCGACGGAAAGGCCGAACTGGCCGTTCCGTTGCTCCGAAACTACCCGATCCGCGTCGGTCGTGAAGAGGATAGTTGCGACGTCGTGATCTACGATCCCTCGATCTCACGAGTCCACGCGCGGATCTTCTACGAGAACGGTACGTTCTACATCGAGGATCTCGAGAGCCGCTACGGCACCTACGTCAACAATACGCGGATCACGATGCAGACCCCGCTGACCGAGAACGCGCAGATCATGATCGGCTCGACGATCCTCCAATTTCACTCCTCCGCGAACGGGAACAGCGAGTCGATCCAGGCCACGGGCGAGTCGATGGTCTCGGCGAACGACGCCCAGTGCCCCAACGGCCTCTGCGGCTCGGCGATTTCGTCGCGCTTCAATTTTTGTCCCCATTGCGGGGCGTACCTGGCGTCGGGATAACGCGTCACCTTGGTTCGCCAACCGCCATGGCGCCTCGTCGCCCTGCTCTCGTGCACACTCTCTTTCGTCCTCAGCCCGTGCCAGAGTGCCCCAAAACCGGCCAACCGACCGACGCTACGCCTCTCGCTTCGCGACGTGCCGCGGAAACGCCGACGTCTCTTGACGCGACAGTTCGGACGCGTCTTGCAGCGCGCCTACCTGGCGGTGAGCGCTCAGCTCGAGCGGCTCGGCTTCCGCCCCCTCCGTCGAAAACGTCGGCTCGTCGGCGTGCTCTTCTACACC
>JAGQJP010000420.1 GCA_020430585.1 Myxococcales bacterium
TCAACGCCCGCGTTTGGGCCGGCGTCAGCGGTCGGCTCACCCACTGGGCGTAGATCTTGGTGTAGGAGAGGCGCACGCGCGCGGCTTTGAGCAGCGATCGCTTCTGGGCGAGCTGCGCCTGGATCACGCGCACCTTCGCCGCTTCGACCTTGTAAGAGGACTCGGTCTTCTCGCGCTGCGCCGGCGTGTTCAGGCGTTTTTTCGCCAACGCGAGCTCCCGTCGATACTCGGCGCGCGCGTTCACGAGGCGCGCGTTCTGCTCGTCGAGCTGCGCCCGCGCCACCCGGACTTCGGCGAGAGCTTGCTCGACCTGCTGGATCACCTCTTCGTTGTCGACGATCGCCAAGAGCTGCTTCGGCTTGACCTTGTCGCCGATTCGAACCTTCAGCTGGCTCAGCCGGCCGCCGATCTGGGGCGCCACGATGAACTGAGAGCGCGGCATCAGAGAACCGATGTAACGCGCCTTCGAGATGATCGTGCCCGTCTTGACCGTCGCGACTTCGACGGCGATCGACCCCTTCTTGCCTCGTCGCTTCGACTCTTTCTTGCCGGGCGCGCGCCATTGGAAGTAGAGGAGCGTCGACAATCCCGCGGCCGCCACGACAAACGCCGCAATGAAAAGTGCTCGTTTCATCCAATCAACCCTTGGTCTTCGCGGGCTCGAAGCCCGTTTGATCGCGAAAGAATGGACCGCCGCGGCGAGTCGGCCTCATTGGGCGCGCGTTCAGCGCCCTACACATCCGTTTACAACGCGCTGCGCGCTCCTCGGTCGATCCCGGCACACTGTTTACTTTCGCCGCATTGTACCAATTTCGCGGCCGGAAACACAGCCTTTTTGCAATCCACTTGGCGTCGCGCGATCGCCGGGAGCTCGGTGCGGAGTTGGGCGTCAGCTCGTCGCGGCAAGGTGTCCGGCGAGCCGCGCGGCGAGCCCGGCGGGGAGTGGGCGTTTGGCCTTCGACTCGCGACCGACGCAGACGTGAACCGTCCGCGCGGTTCCGACGGTGCCGCGTCCGTTGTCGATGGTGTAGGCGATCACGTACGAGCTCTGGCCGATGCGCTCGACGTCGAGGGCGATCCGCAACGTATCACCGTACCAGACGGGGGCGCGGTACTCGCTCTCGGCCCGGACGATCGAGATGAAGAACGACTCGTCGTGGAGCAGGCGATCCAGGCCGAACCCCACAGAGCGCATGAAGCCTTCGTAGGCTTCGTGGATCAGATCGAACTGCCGGGCGAAGAAGAGCACGCCGGCGGCGTCGGTGTCGGCCAGGCGGAGCGGGGTGGTGTACTCGAACATCGCGTCACCAGTTGCGCATCGAGGCGCGGAAGAGGGTGCCGAGAGATTGGCTGTCGACGGTTCGCGGGCTGAGCTTGGTCAGGCGCGCTTGCGCCAGTGTGCCCTCGACGAGAGCGGGAATGTCCCCCTCGCCATAGCCCAGCGCGGTGAGCCCGTTCGGCAGGCCGAGATCGCGCATCAGCACGGTGAGCCAGCCGGCGATCGCCTCGCCGAGGCCCTCCGCGCCGAGGCCCTCCGCGCGCGCCATCTCGTGACCCGCGGGGGCGTGCGTCGGATCGCCTTCGGCCAGAGCGCGCAGCACATCGAGATGTCGAGCTGGCGCCTCCTCGGCCGTGAAACGGAACACCGCCGGAGCGCTGGTGATCACCGAGATTCCGTGTGGGATCAGCGGGTGGTCCGCGGGGTAACCGGGCGCACGAAAATCGCGCACCATCCCGGCGATCGGATAGCTCATCGCGTGGGGCAGATGGACACCGGCGTGACCGAAGCCCATCCCAGCATAGGCCGCAGCGAACAACATCTGCTGGCGCGCCTCGAGATCGTCGGGGTCGGCGACGGCGCGCCGCAGGTAGCGCGCAGCGAGTCGAATCGCCGTCAGCGACCAGAGATCGCTCACCGGGTTCGCCCCTTGGTAGGACGGGCGTTCCGCTGGCGTCCGCGGGCGGGGGCGCGCGTCGTAGGGCAGGGCGGTGTAGGATTCGATCGCATGGCAGAGCACGTCGAGTCCCGAAGCGGCGGCGACCGCCGGGGGGAGCTCTCGCGTATTCTCCGGGTCGATGATTCCAAGGGTCGGTCGCATCCGCGGATCGGAGATCCCGGTCTTGAGGTGTTGCGCTTCGAGGTCGAGGACGGCTACCGCGGTGACCTCGCTACCGGTGCCGGCGGTCGTCGGCACGGCGATCAGCGGTTTGAGCGGACCGGGAGCTCGTCGGCCGCCGCCGATCGGCGCGTTGATCACATCGATCAGATCGGCAGGATAGGCCGCGAGGCGGTTGGCGACCTTTGCGGTGTCGATCGTCGAGCCGCCACCGACGGCGACGAAGACGTCGGCTGCGGCGTCTCGCGCCGCCACGACGGCCTCGAGCATTGAGCGATCGCTCGGCTCGACGCGCACGCGGTCGAAGAGCACGGCATCGATCCCCGCGCGGCGCAATGCGTCGAGGGCACTTTCGACGGGGGCGCGCCCACGGAGCCCGGGATCACAGAGCACCAGTGCCCGGGTCGCTCCCAGCGCGGCGCAATCGTGGCCGATCTCGCGCGTCGCGCCGACACCAAAGCGCAAGCGGGAGGTGGCGATCTCGAAGATTCGGTCGTGTTCGTTCGGCATCTCGTCGGCCCCATTTTTCCGGCACGTCGACGCCCGACGATATCACTCTTCGTCCCGTGGTACAATCGCTCGCGGAGGTGCGATGAAACAGCACTGGCCTCGGGAGCAGCCACGGATTGCGCTCGATCGCGA
>JAGQJP010000421.1 GCA_020430585.1 Myxococcales bacterium
AGTACGGCGTGCGGATCACGCGCTGGGCGCTCCGGGCCAGAGTGAGCGGCAAGCATCCCCTGGGATTCGGCACGGCCCCCAAGCACAACTCGCTCAATGGGATCGGCAACGGCACGGCCTACGTCGGCGCGTCGGCGGAGGGCGAGCTCTACCTCACGGCGCGCTGGGCTCTCGGGCTCAACGTGCAGGGATCGCTCGGTTACGCCATCCGCCAGACCCGCGGCCCCGTCTTCTCGTTCTACGCCGCGACGACGTTCTGAGGGTCGCGCGCTCGCTCGCCTTCGGATCCTTCGGGATGGTGTCGGGTCGCGGTCGCTCGGATTCCCTTCATCGTCGGGGGCTCGACCTTCGCCGCCATCACTTCGCGGTGCGTTTGACGATCTTGAACTCGACGCGTCGATTCTTCGAGAGCGACGCGGCGTCGCGCCCGAGGGCGATCGGTCGGTCGAAGCCGTACCCTTTGTAGATCAGCCGCCCCTTCTTCACGCCTCGCTTTTGTGTCAGGTAGAGGAAGACCGCCTTGGCGCGGAAGAACGAGAGGTGCAAGTTGTAGCGCCGTCCGCCGAGCACGTCGGTGTGCCCCTCGATCCGAATCTGCTTCAGCTCGGGGTGCGCGTTGATGATCGCCGCCACCTGGTTCAGCACGGGGTAGGAGCGGGAGCGGATCGTCGAGCTCGCGGTCTCGAAATAGACCTTGGTGTAGATCTTGATCTCTGTGTCTTTGAGCTCCGCCAGCTGGTCGGGGCAGCCGTCCGTATCGTCGATCCCGTTGTAGGTCTCGGGGTGATCCGGGCACTGGTCGCGGAGATCGGGGATCCGGTCGTTGTCGTTGTCGGGATCGGGGCAGCCGTCGTCATCCTGGAAGCCATCCCAATCTTCGGGTTCGTTGGGGCATTTGTCCAGGCGATCCTCGATCCCGTCGAGGTCGTTGTCGAGGTCGGGGCAGCCATCATCGTCCTGGAAGCCGTCCTTGTCCTCGGGCTCGTTTGGACAGCGGTCGATCCCGCGACAGATCGAGCGGTAGCGTTCGAGCAAGCCCTTCTCGGCGACCCAGGGGTCGCAGATCCCATCCTTGTCGTTGTCGGGATCGGGGCAGCCATCGTCGTCCTGGAAGCCGTCCTTGTCCTCGGGATCATCGGGACAGCGGTCGATCCCTTTGCAGATGTTGGCGTAGCGTGCCAAGAGGCCCTTTTTTGCGACCCAGGGGTCGCAGATCCCATCCTTGTCGTTGTCGGGATCGGGGCAGCCGTCACTGTCTTCGAAGCCGTCTTTGTCCTCGGGATCGTCGGGGCAGCGATCGGCGCCGTCGGGAATCCCGTCGCCGTCGCGATCGCCGATGTCGTTGGAGACGGCGATCCCCAAGAACGCGCGCGCGGTGGGGGTGCCGACGCCGCGGATGATGCCGATCCCGCCGCCCGCCAGGAGATGCACGTAGCCGATCTGCCAGCGCACGCCAGCGAGCCACTCGGCGGGGGTCTCCTCCTTGTGTTGAAAGATTCGCCCGCTGAGCGGCGTCGAGATCGTCGCCTCGGTGAAGAGCGTCAGGTTCGCCGGCTGGAAGCGATAGCCGATACCGAGCCGGGCGTCGAGCTCGTGGCTGAAGCGCACGTCGCCGACGGTGACCGACCGAGTGCGCAGGGTCGCACCGATGTTGAAGGCGACGAAGAGATGGTTGAAGTAGGAGAGGTTGAGCATCGGATTGAGCGCCACGACGCGCTCGCCCACGCTGTTCTGCGACGGCGCCGTCGGCACGCTGCTCGTCAGTTGAAACGAGAGCGCCAGGTTGCGACGCTTCGGGCGCAGGAGCGCCGCCTTGAGAGAGAGCCGCAGGTCGCCAACGCTGAACTTTTGCAGCGGTGTCGCCGGATCTTGTGGTCGATAGCCGTCTTGGGAGATCACCAGGGGTAGATCGAGGCTGAGCTCGACCCAGCCGAAGAGGCCGAGGCCGATCACGAGGTCGGCCATCGTTCGATGGCTGACCAGCGTGCGCGTCGTGTCGCCGTTGGCGTCGACGAAGACGACGGGCTTGTAGGCGTAGTTCCCGAGAAGCGCGACCGTCCAACCGAGGTGGCGCAACAACTCGCCGCTCTCGGTGAGCGCCAACCCCTTGCTGTTCAGCGCCGGATGGAAGCGGTTGGTGTTCGCGTTCTCCCGCGCGACGAGCGATGGGCTGGCGAAGAAGAGCAGGATCGCGACCGCTAGCTGGGACCGAGCTCTCGAAATCGTGGCGCTCATGACTATCGACGTTTTCTGGACATGTGAACGTACAGTACCACGACGGTCTGCGTCTCGCAACCAACGCCTGCCGATCGTCGCAACCTCGGACCCAATCTGGATCCGCGACGGCGCGTTGGACTTTGGCAGCCGAGTCGGCGTATGATCGGTAAGACGCCAATTGACACGATGGAGCTTCGATGATCGACCGATCGGTACGCGGCCTCTGCCTCGTGCTCGTCCTGGCGTTCGCGAGCGTCTCGGCGA
>JAGQJP010000422.1 GCA_020430585.1 Myxococcales bacterium
CGAAGGAGGCCCATAGCGCGGTGGTCGGGGAAGAGCTGTTGGTCGAGGCGGCCAGCCGACTCGAGGCGTGTCTCGACTCGGGTCACAAGCTCGCTCGGATCGCGACGTACCGCTTTGCGGTGCTCGCCGAGCTACTGCCGACGGTCGAGATCGCGCAGGAGACCGTTGCCGAGCTGCAGCGCAGCTTCGACGCGCCATTTTTGGTGCGGGGCCAGCCGATGTTCGTTTCCGCCAGCTGCGGGTTCGTACTCAGCGACGGTCGCTACCAGACGCCCGAAGAGTTGCTGCGTGACGCCGAGGTGGCGCTACGCCTGAGCAGCGAGCGCGGCATTCCCGTGCGGTTCGTCCCGTCGATGCATCGGGAATCGGTGGCGCTCCACCAGCAGGCGACCGAGCTGCGCGAGGCGGCCGAACGGGGCACGGTCGAGCTGCGTTATCAGCCGCTGGTTTCGGTCGAGTCCGGGGCGCTCGTCGGGGTCGCGACGGATCTCGTCTGGCACAGCGCATCGACAGGAGATCTCTGTCGCTTCGATTCTCGTTCTTTGGGACCGGCCTTCACGCTGGCCGTCCAGCGGCGAATCGACCGAGCGCGTCTGCGGTTGGCGCTCAAGGAGGCGTCGGCGCTGCTTCGCACGCCGGGCGTTCCGGAGGGCTTCTTCATCATCGTCTCGGTCTCTGGCGGGAGCCTCGCGAGCGAGGAGTTCGTCGAGCTCTACGGCGCGTGGCTCCAAGAGTTCGTCGTCGACGCCAACAGTGTGCGGCTGGCGGTCTGTTACGACGAGGTCTCCGCCTCACAACCGATCGCCGAGCAGAATCTCGTCACCCTCGCCAGACGCGAGGTCGAGCTGGTCCTCGACCGAATCGGCTCCACACGCTCCCCGCTGCAGTTCGCGGCGGCGCTGGATGGGCGTACGCTGCGTCTGGATCGCGATCTCTTCGCGGCGATCGAGCACAGCGTCGTCGCCTCGAGCGTCGTCGCGTCACTGATCTCCGCCGCCGCGCACGAGAAGCTGGAGATCATCGTCGACGGGGTCGCCCACCCGGCGCACCTCGATTGGATTCGCGAGCAGGGACCCGCGATCGCCCAGGGCCCCGCCGTCGGTAGCGACTTCACCCTCGCCGAGCTTCGCCGGCAGATCAGTGCGCCTTCTGGAACTTCGGTACCGTGAAGACGGGGTAGTCGACCAGAAAGTTGCAGACCAACACGCTGACGATCAGCGAGATCACGAAAAAGGCGAGGAATGCCGTGAAGTACTCGTGCCAGCGGCGCCCTTGGACGAACAGGGCGATCGCCAGCGCGGCGACGAGGATCGACATCGCTGAGAGAAATCCGAGGAGCCGCAGATCGAGCTCGATCCAGATCAAATAGACGTGGTTCATACCCGGCGCGTGACCAGACGCAGGTTGAAGTAGTTGATCGTAAAATGCGCCAATATGACGGCCATTAAATCGCCCGTGTAGCGAAAGAGCAAGCCAAAAATGAAGCCGATGGCGATCGCGAAGACGGTCCACACGATGAAGCGCCGGTCCGGGCCGATGTGCAACAGCCCGAAGATCAAACTCGAGGCGACCAGCCCGATCGACGGCTGCATCGCGCCGCGAAAGAAGAGCTCCTCGCCGATCCCGCTGGTTCCGGCGAGTAGGGCGATCTCCCAATCCTCGCGCGGACCGAGGATTTTGGCGAACTCATCGGAGAGCGCGCGGGTGAACGCGAGGTAGCGGTGGGCGATCTGCGTCAGAGCGACGACGGCGAGGCCGAAGCCGAGGCCAAGCGCGATGTTCAGCCACCAGGGCCAGCGCGTCGCGCCAGGATAGACGAAGAGGTTGGCGTCGCCGCGAAGGGCGCCCCAGACGAAGGCGATCACCGTCAATACGGCGTACGAGGCGACGGCGAGACGCAGGGAGAGCTTCGGCGTGTCTGCTGGGCTGTCGTCGTTCATCGAAGGAAGCTCAGGCGGCTCCGGAAGATGAAAGTCGGTCGGCCCTGGCCCTGTTGCCACGAGATGTCTTTGCCGTCGAGCGCCGATGAGTAGTTGTAGACGTCGTAGCTCTGCTCGTCGTGCACCAGAATACTCGGAAAGCAGGTGTCGCCGCGGGAGGGCAGGTCGAAGATCCAGTCGACGTGTTGCGACTCTACGTCGACGCGCCAGAGGGAGCAGCGTTTCGGTCGGGTCCAGTAGTCGACCTGGTACTGGAGCAGCTTCTGGCTGTACTCGAGCTCGTCGCGGCCGAGATCGTAGTTGCCCGTCGCCGAGATGTTGCGTCGGGCGATCAGATAGACCGCGTCACCACGGGCGAAGAGCAGCGGCGAATCGTACTTGCGCTTGTCGGGCTTGCAGCTCCAGTCGGCGAGGGCGTTCGCTGGCGCGCGGCAGATTTTCGAGCCGAATCCATCCTGGTCCCCCGCTTCGTTGCGCAGAACGGCGATCAGCGATCCGTCGCCGAGGAACTCGAAGTCCGTCTCCGAGCAGCCCCCGGTATGGACGATCGCCTTGCCCTCGACGACGGCGTGCCAGTCGGTGCCGTTGTCGGTGGTCAAGAAGTAGACGTGGAGCGGTTCTCCGCTGAAGTTATAGATGTTCTCGCCGCCGTCATAGCCGAGTAGATACGCGCGCCCGCGGCGCCACTTGATCCGCCAGGGGATGAAGCCCTCGACGAAGACCGGGGTTGGCTCGCTGTACGTCGCGTCGCCGAGCCGTTCGATGCGCCACATCTTTCCGGGCTCGAAAGCCGTACGAGAGGCGCCCAGCGAGGCGAAGTAGAGAAACAGGCGCGATCCGAAGGCGAAGAACCGCGGCTCTCGGAGATCGGTGTTCATCGAGATCGACACCTCGTGCCGCCAGCGGCTCGTCTCGTCGCCGAGCGGGCGCGAGACGAGGTGCAGCATCACCAAAGGGGAGGCGAAGTGGCTTGGCCCGGTGCGAAAGACGAGGTAGAGCCGTCCCTCGAACTCGATCACGTCGAGGTTGTTGTTCGACGTCTGGGGTTTCACGTCGTCGGGCAGCAACGCAGAGGGGATCAGCTGCTTGGTCGAGTGCAGATAGGGCGTCTCGACGCCGTCTCGACGTGGCGCGTCGCAGGCGCTGGCGAGTGTGGCGAGCGCCGCGAAGAGGGCGACGCGATAAAGGGCACGCGCTCGTGGTCGGGTAGGGTAGCTCATCGTCAGCTCCATCGCCGCTCCTTCGATCGGAGTGGTCGAACGTTGTCGTCTGGATTGGGCGCGGCGAGGCCGCGCAGGTCGATCCGCAGCTCGGCAGCGCGGGCGAGTAGTCGACGCTGCTCATCGGCGGGCAGCTCGCTCACCGCGCCGAGTTGCTCGGCCCGCCAGAGGATCTCCGCGGCGTGCTCGAGCGCCTCGAGGCGATGGTAGGCCTGAGTCAGCGTCGCACCGCAGGTCACCGTGCCGTGGCGGTCCAAGATAAAGACGTTGCCGTGGGCGAGATGCGGCCGCAGCTTGTCGGGGACCTCGTCGGTCGTGGGCAGGGCATAGCCGATCGAGGCGACGTGACCGATGCCGAAGACCGCCTCGGGCATCGCCATCGTGTCGAGTCGGCGGCCAGCGAGCGAGAAGGCGACCGTCGTCGGTGGGTGGGCGTGGATCACCGCCTCGACGTCGGGACGTTCGCGATAGCAGCACAGGTGCATCGCGAGCTCGGTCGTCGGTCGGGGACCCGAGCGATGCGCGCCGGTGAGATCGACGACGGCGAGCTCTCGCGGTGAGAGGAAGCCCTTGCTCACGCCCGTGGGGGTGACGACGACGATCGAGCCGCAGCGCACGCTGAGGTTCCCCTCGGTCGCGGCGACGAGCCGCCGATCGTACAATCGACGCCCGATCTCGACGATCGCCTTGCGCGCCTGATGCTCTTCCACGTCGTTCCCCCGTCGTCTCGCCGTGCGAGTACGCCAACGCTAACGCGAGGGGCCTGCGGATGTCAATCGACGGCGGCGAGACCCACGCGATGGGCGGCGGCCGTCGGGTTGCGGGTTGCGTTTGCCCGGCCGAACGGTATAATGTTGCGCAACATCAGCGATTCTCCACTCTGTTCGCGACAATCCGAGGGGACGATGCAAGTAATCGAATACGCGAGTTTACCCAACACCAAAGAGATCGCCTATTTGCCGACGATCATGAAGGCTCTCGGGGAGATCAAGCGCTCGACTCCGACCTTCAAAGAGTTTCGCGACTGGCTCAAAGAGCAGATGCTCTGGGACAAAGAGGCTTGGCCTGTGGTCTGGCCCTTGCTGGATGTCAAGGTCGGCGAGCGCTTGCACCTCGGCGACTTCGCGGCCAAGCTCTTGGCCACCGACGATGAGGACGAGGCGCGCAAGCTGCTCTATCAACGCCTCCTCAAGCGCAACGAGATCCTCTGCAAGTATGTCTTCGAGGCGCTGGACGAGCGACTCCACTCGACCCACGAGCTCTATCGTCTGATCACGAGCTACGTCTATCCCGGCGAGTACATCACGCTCGTCAATTTCCAGCACTGGATCAAGTGGATGGCGGCGATCGGCTACATCAAGTTCGTCGGCATCCGCTGGGGTCTGTCGGAGATCGCCCGGGCCGAGATCGAGCGGATCAAGCAGATCGACGTCGAGGAGATCCTCGAAGACGAGCGCCTCGAACGGGAGGTGGCGAAGTCGCGCAAGCCCGAGGACGAGGCGGGCGCTGCTGCTGCCGAGGGGGCGCCTGCCGAGGGCGCGGTCCCCGTCGCGGCGAGCGCTGGCGGCTTCGATCCCCCCGACGACGATGACTTCGACGGGCCCGAGGCGCATTTCGTCGAAGATGTCGATCCCGACGCGCTGCGCGCGACGTCGAACGCGGCTCCGGCGGCTCAGCAGACCGGCGCACCAGCCCGCGGGGCGTCGTCGAAATCTGCGACGGCGAGTCGAGCGAGCGCGGCGAGCGCTTCGACGACGCCGGTTACGGTTACCCCGCTACCCCGCGTCGAGCATCGTCGCTACGTGATCCCCCAGATTTCGAGCGACGATCTACTGGCCAGCGTGAATCGGATCAAGGCCTGGTGGGCGAACTACGCCGACAAGAAGCTCTATCAGGTCTCGGACTTCGGCCTCGCCTCGGCAGACTACGCGGCCGATCGGTTGAAGTTTCTCTTCAAAGTCGTCTGCATCGGTCGCCTGGTCGTCCACGACGATCTCTCGCCGGTCTACTACCCCTTCGTCGAGGAGCTGCAGAAACGTCGTGTCTTCGATCGCCTCTTCGCCGAAGAGTCGCTGGAGATGCTGCTCGGCGAGGTCGACTACTTCTCGGGTAATCCCTGGTTCGCTCGCGCCGCCGAGAACTTCGTACCCTTCTTGGCGCTGCGTCA
>JAGQJP010000423.1 GCA_020430585.1 Myxococcales bacterium
CGTGATCTACACCGATATCCACCGCGACGGGATGCTCTCGGGCCCCAACATCACCGCCACGGCGGCACTCGCCGACGCGATCGCGGTCCCCGTGATCGCCTCCGGTGGCGTCTCGACGCTCGACCACCTGCGCGAGCTGCGCACCACCGCCGCCACCCCGATTTTCGGGGCGATCTGCGGACGCAGCCTCTACGAAGGAACCTTCACGCTTCCCGAAGCGATCGCCGTCGCGCGCGCTCAGCTTTGAGCCGGGCGATCGCCTTCGGCCAGGAGGTAGGCGCGGATGAAGCCGTCGAGCGCGCCGTCGAGCACCGCGTCGGCGTTGCCCATCTCGAAACTCGTGCGGTGATCCTTGACCATTCGGTAGGGATGCAAGACGTAGGAGCGGATCTGCGAGCCGAAGTCGATGTCCTTCTTGGTCGCGTTGACCGCGTCTTGCGCTTTGCGGCGCTCTTCGAGCTCGCGCTCGTAGAGGCGAGAGCGCAGCATCTTCATCGCCATCGCCTTGTTCTTGTGCTGCGAGCGCTCGTTCTGGCACTGGACGACGATGTTCGTCGGCAGGTGGGTGATCCGCACGGCGCTGTCGGTCTTGTTCACGTGCTGGCCACCGGCCCCGCTCGAACGGTAGGTGTCGATCCGTAGCTCGGTCTCGTCGACCTCGATCTCGATGTCGTCGTCGACCTCGGGCGAGACGAAGACGCTGGCGAACGAGGTGTGGCGGCGCTTTGCCGAATCGAAGGGGCTGATCCGCACCAGGCGATGGATGCCGATCTCGGCCTTCAGGTAGCCATAGGCGTAGTCGCCCTCGACGCGGATCGTCGCCGATTTGATCCCCGCTACCTCGCCGGGCAGGAAGTCGACCATCTCGGTCTTGTAGCCCTTCTCTTCGCACCAGCGCAGGTACATCCGCATCAAGATCTCCGCCCAGTCCTGGGACTCGGTCCCGCCCGCGCCGGGATTGATCTGCACGAAGGCGTTGGAGCGGTCGCTCTCGCCGCCGAGCATTCTCTGCAGCTCGAGCGCCTCGATCTGTTGCGAGACGTTGGCCAGGAGCTGGTCGAGCTCGTCGCCCGAGGAGTCGTCGTCCTCTTCCTCGCCGAGCTCGATCAGCAGCTCGGCCTCTTCCAGCATGCTCTTTGGCTGCTGAAACTGCGCCAGCTTCGACTCGACCTGCGTCTTCTCACGCAGCAAGCCCTGGGCGCGCTCGCGGTCGTTCCAGAGGTCGGGGTCGCCCGTGATCTGCTCTAATTCGCGGAGGCGGTTTTCCAGGCGAGAGACGTCAAAGATGCCTCCCGAGGGACTCGAGCGCCTCGCTCAACCGACTGAGCTCATTCTTCTGCTCGACGAACATCATGCCCTCTCATCTGCTTTGGGTCTGTGGGACAGGCGCCGCGCGTCGGCTCGGCCGTCCAGGATCGCACAGAATCTACATTGGCCATCGCGAGAAAGCAAGCGTCGTCAGAACTCGAAGCCGGCGACGAAGTTCATCGACCAGAAGAGGCGGCGCGTCGTCGTCGGTGGCAGGTAGTCGTCGATTCCGAGCCATTTTCCGACCTCGGCGGTGACCTCGAGGTTGATCCCGAAGTTACCGACGATCTTGATCGCCAGGCCCGGTCCGAAGAGCCCGCCGAGCCCGTAGAAGGCGTCTTGGCCATTTTTGAACTGGTAGCCGATGTCGAAGATGAAGTCGCTGCGGAACGTGATCTCGAGCGGCTTGGCGACGCGGAAGCGCAGCATCAGGCCGAGGGCGATCTGACCGAGGTAGAGGTGATTGTTGATCTCGTGGGCGTTCTCGACGTTGATGTGCACGGGGCCAGCGATCTTGTAGTCGTTGCCCAGCTCGAGCCGAAAGAGATTCTCGGTCCGTTGGTCGAAGTAGCGCTTGTATCCGAACTTGGCTTTCCAGATCGCCGAGGCGTTGCTGGGCGCCAGGGTCAGAGCGAAGATCGATGCCATGAGGGCGAAGAGCAGCCGAGTGGTTCGCATGCAGAGTCTCCTTTCGTCAAGACGAAAACGATGGCTCCGCTAGGGAATGCAATCGCCTTGCGGAGCACCAGGTTTGGGTAGAATCTGTTCGAGATAGCGCCGATTGTGACAACGAAAGAGAATCGTCGTCCCATCGAGCTCGGCCCGTTCGCTGAAGGGACGGCTCGAGCCATTGTCCATGATCGCCCCGGGCTTGTCGATCAGGTTGTGGAAGGTGTCGGCGCCTCCCTGGGCGGTCATTCCAAGGCTGTGGCCGACTTCGTGGACGATCGTATTGCCGAGGATGTTGCCGAGCACGCGGATCGCCTCCGCAATCTCGGCGTCCCGCGACCCGCCAGGATATTCGCCGACTTGAACCGTGTTGCCGCCGAGCTCGGGCGAGCAGCAGCCGAAGATCTCGTCGAAGGTCTCGGTGCCCAGGGCCGGGTTGCCCTTCTTCTTCGAGAACTGGAAGAACGAGTCGACGAAGACGCCGCCGTACGAGGGAAAGCCCTTCTCGCCGGAGAGCGCGTTCTTTCCGCCGATCACGTCGTTGAAGCGTTTGTTTCCCGTGTCTTTGCACGAACCGTTCTCGCCCGAGCAGGTGTTGTCGAGGCCGAACAGGTCCTGATGGTTCGGATCGACCCCTGCTATCTCGACGACTGAATACTCTACGTAGTCGGTAGGGCGCGTATCGCGAATTTCGATCGAAAGACCGCCGTAGTCGCGTCGCATCACGTCGAGAATCCGCGCCTTGACGAGCGCCTCGACGTTGCGCAGGCCGAAGCGCTCGAGGGCCTGGGGAAAGTCGTCGAGGAACTTGGCGAAGATCACTTGGGTCTGCGGCGCGATCTCGACCTTGCAAAACGTCGGGCTTTCGCCAGGGAGATTGCAGTTGAAGGGGTCGCCACGCTGCTCGGTGCCGTTGTAGTAGACGACAGGCGCGATCGTGCCCTGAAACTGGCCCGAGATGTTCGCCGCACCGAGGTCGTCGTAGCGCAAGATGAAGGTCGCGCGATCATAGGTCAGCGATTCGAGCTCGAAGCCGAGGAGCAGCGCGCTGTTGCCCTGAAGCGGCACGACGCTGAAGTCGTCGAGGAGCAATTGTCCCTCGAGGCGGAGCAATGTCAGCTGGTCGGTGCCCGCGTTCGAGAGCAGCGGCAGCAAGCCACGGGCGGTAAACTGCACCGATCGTCCACGGCTGATGCTGAACGACGAGAGGCTGGTGAAGGTCGGACGAGCCAGAGTCAGCTCGTGGTTCACGCTATCGCTCTTCTCACCATTCGCGTTGCCCGCATGGAGGTTCTCGAGGCTCGCTGTCCCCTTGAATCGGCCGGACGAGACACCGAGCAGGTCCGGCAGCACGAGGACCGTCGCCTCGGTGCGGCTCGTCGCCAAGAGCGCGACCTTGCCGATCGTATCGACCGAGCTCCCGCCGTCGTCGAGGGTGAAGCTACCCGCGAGGGTGAGCACGCTCGAGCCCTCGGCACCGATCAAGAAGTTCGTACCGCGAACCTGCAACTCGTCGCCGAAGAAGACCACGTCCGGCGACAGCGCGTCGAGGCTGGGCGTCAGGCTCTCGACAAGCTGGAAGTTGAGGCTTCCCGAGTCGCTCGCACGTTGCCCGTCGCGCACCTTGGTGACCACCAAGCGTCCGCTGAAGCTGCCCCTCGAGCTTCCGAGCTCGCTGATGGCATTCCCGTCGAGTCCGCCGCGGAGCCGGCTCGGCGACACGACGTCGTGCGAGAGCACCAGATTGACGGCGAGTGGCGCGCCGCCTTCGGGAACGAAGGTCCCCTCGAGCGAGACCGTGAGCGTGCCGTCGGCGAAGCCGAGGCCGTCGATCTGGATCGAGCTGTTCGGGACGAGCGGGGTCGGGGCGGAGACGCTCGTGACGGCGACGGTGACGGGTACGACCGCATCCGCCTCTGTCGTCGAGTCGGCCGTGCCGCACGCGCCGAGGGTCGCGAGAAGGAGCAGAGCCGGGACGATTTTCAGGGGCCTTCGAAACACGAGCGGCGCGCGGCTGACGTCGGGATGCGGGAGATGGCGCCAGCGGTTCCCGCCGAGGTCGATCGCGGCAGCCTCAGAAGGGCGTCTGGTCCACGCGCTTGCCGGGAGAGTAGTTTCCTGACGCATTGGTCGCCTCGGTGTGTTTGACGAACGCCGATGCCGGATCGCCGTCGATCTTCCGCGTCCAGGAGACCGATGTCGAGGTGTTCCCGTACGATCCGGACCAGAGCGTCGCGGACTGGTAGATCAAGAGAATCGTATCACCTGAATTTCCCAGGCTCAATTTTCGCGATGTCGTGGCGATGAAGACGAGGTTACCCTCACCCCAATCGTTGGCCTTGATCTTTTGTAGGTCTCCGCCACCGAAGATGATCGCCGCCTTGCCCGGCTTGAGGATCGTCCCCGCAGGGAAGGTGAAGTTGTAGCCGCCGCTGCCCGTCGAGGTGTCGTCGTCGTCGATCGAGACGTCGGTCAGATCGATCGGTTTGTCCGAGATGTTGACGAGCTCGATGAATTCGTCGTCGAACTGGTCGGCGACGCCGTCCATGTTGGCGTCGACGTCCTTTGCGTTGGGGAAGATCTCGTTGACCAGCAGCGTCTCGGCGGTCGGCGGTTGGGGCGTCTCGACCTGCTGGCAATTGCCGTCGGGGGGCAGACACTGCCAACCCCAGGGATCCTTGACCGGATCGGGGCTGAGTCCGGCGTTGTCGACGTTGGTGCAGGTGTAGCCGAAGGGACAGCCGATCGATTCGCAGTCTTGGCCGCAGTAGCCCGGGGTCCCCGGGTTCTGCGGATCGAAGCCGATGCAGCGGTCCTTGTAGTCGCCGCAGTCGCTGTGGGCCGTGCAGGGCTTGCAGAGGCCGCCGCGGTCGACGTCTCTGCACTGCCCCTCGATCAGCGAGCAGTGATTGCCCGTGCACTGATATCCGTCGGGGCACTTCGTGTCGGCGTCGCAGAAACCGCTGCAGACCTTGACGGGAACCCCCGCGATGTCACCGATCTGTGAGCAGAGCCCTCCCGGGCCGCACTCGGCGTCGGTCTTGCACGGCGCGCAGTTCGAGCGCGAGGCGGGGACGCAATACTTCGACGTCGTTCCGACGCAATCCGAGTTCGTCGGGCAATCGACGATCGTCGCGCAACTCTTCGTGCAGATCGTCAAGTCTGGGTGGCAGGTCGCGTATTCCTGCGGGCACGACGACGACGAGGGCTCGCAGAGCGAGCCGTAGTCGAGAGGTTTGGGGATCGCGATGTAGAGCAGATAGTCCCAGCCCTTCTCGACCGAGAAGATGTACTCCTGCGTCTTGCCGCAGGCGTCGGTGACGCGGAAAAAGACGCCGAACTTCTTCGTTTCACCGACCTCGAGGTTCGCGTTGGGTACCGACGCGGCGTAGCGCGTGCCGCTCGCCTGCATCTCGATGCAGGTGATGTCGTTGGTGTCCTCGGCGGGGTAGTAGCAGAGCTGCGCTCGCGAGATCGCCGTTCCCTGTTCGACGATCTGCAGGGCGAACTCGTAGTCGCTATTCGTCGCCTCGACCCGCACGCCCTCGTCGGTCCAGAGCTGTCCCTGGGTTTCGAGCGTCACCTGCGGATCGATCGAGTCGCACTTGCGAAGGAACACCACGATCGGATAACTCGGGCTCGTCTTCGTGCCGCCCGTCTCCTTCGCCTGGAGGGTGAACGAATAGGTCTTGTTGCCATCGCCCTTCTGCTCGATCGTCGGCTCCCAGCTGAAACGAGCCGTGTGGGGTTTGGTCGGGTGTGGCGCGATCTGCATTCCCTCGGCCTGGTTGGTCAGGGTGTAGTCGAGGTCGCCGATCGACGGAGCGTCGAATTGGAAGTCGATCTCGATCGTATCGATCGAGACGGAGAAGGGGAAGGTCGTCCCGCCGAGCAGGCTGATCCCCTCGGACGAGCCTTCGATCGTCAGCGTCACCTGCAGCGAGTCTTTCGGCGCGCCCGGAGCCGTCAGCTCGAGGACGACCTGGTAGGTGCCGGCCTGGTCGTTGCGGGGCGTCCAGACGAAGGTGTGCTCATTGCCCGAGCTGATCACCTTCGGCGCGTTGTTCGGATCGTCCTTGACGTCGACGGGGCCCGAGATCGACCAGCTGAACTGGATGTTCTCGAAACCGTTGGTCTCGACGAGCACTTTGAACTGCAGGGTCTCGCCCGCCTTGCCCGTGATCGACTGACCGCCGATCAGGACCAGCTTTGGACCCGTGACTGTGGTTTGAGCGCCGCCGCCGCAGCCCATGAGATAGAGAAACGTCAGGCTCAGGAGCTTCCATCTCCGGATCCACAGCATCGTAGGTCCTCCGCGCGTGTTGGTACCGAAAAGCCCTGACGAATGGTAGCACAGGCGCGCTGGAGATAGCAAATAGACGCGCCGTGGAATTGCTCGGAAACAGCAGCCGGTTTATGCTATCATCTCACAAATCATCACTGACCGATTGATCGCACGAGAAAGGACGAGAACGTGAGACGTACAATAGCTATCGCATGCCTCGGGGCGGCGCTCGTCTTCGGCGCTTGCACGACGAGCAAGGTCCCATCGAGCGACAACGACGGTGCATCGGATAGCTCGGGCGTGGTCGACACGACCAGCGGGACCGACACCGGCACGACGGGCGATGATACCGCAACGGGGAACGACACGAGCAGCACAGGGAACGACACGAGCAGCACAGGGAACGACACCAGCGCGAACGACGTCAGCGGAAGCGAAGATAGCTCGGTCAGCGACAGTGTCGACACCACTGGACCCGTGAAGCAGCCCTGCTCCGACATCAGCAAGCTCGATCCGTTGAAGAAGAAGATCGGTGAGCCCTGCACCACGAACGACGAGTGTCAGACCAACAATTGCTTCAGCGAGGAGTGGGTCAACGGCTTCAAGTTCTGCACCGCGCGCTGCGACGCCTGCGCCGGCGACAGCGGTGTCTGCTCCGCCTGGCCCGGGGTCACGGGATACGACAATCGTTGCTTGCGGATGACCGCGGCCGGAGCGAATCAGTCGGGATACAAAGCGTTCTGCATCGCCAACTGTGGGAAGGTCGGCATGCTGGGCGATGATCTCTGCGCCAAGCTCAGCGCTTCGACGACCTGGAGCTGCCAGTTTCCCGACTTTCCCGAGCTCTCGGGAGCGACGGTTTACCCCACGTGCCTCCCGTAGAGATGATGCCACATTCGAATACGCTATTGATCCATGCCGGTGAGGATCCACGCGTCGACGGCGCCGTGAGCATGCCGATTTTCCAGAGCGCGATGTATCTCGACGACGGCGCTGCGCTGACTCACGACGACATTCGCTACATACGGTTGAACAACACCCCGAATCATCGGGCTCTCGCGGCGAAGCTGGCGGCGGTGTCAGGGGCCGAGGCTGCGCTGGTCACGGCCAGCGGGATGGCGGCGATCAGCGCCGCGCTCTTCTCCTGTCTCCGCGCGGGCGACGAGGTGCTCGTTCAGGCCGATACCTACGGCGGCACCCACGGATTGGTCAGCACCGAGCTGCCCCAGTTCGGGATCGACGTGACCCGCGTCGACGGGCGTGAGGCCCGCTCCTGGGAGGCAGCGCTGACGCCGCGAACCCGGGCGTTCTACGTCGAGAGCCTCTCCAACCCGCTGATGCAGGTTGCCGATCTCGAGTCCGTCGTCGCCTTTTGTCAGGCTCATGAGCTCGTCAGCATCGTCGACAACACGTTCCTCACGCCGCTGAACTTCCGGGCTCTCGCTCTCGGCTTCGAGATCGAGGTCCACAGCGCGACGAAGTACCTCAACGGCCACTCCGATCTGGTCGCGGGCGTCGTCCTCGGGAGCGAGGCGCGCGTCAAGGCGGCGACCTCGATCCTCAACCATCTCGGTGGCGCCCTCGATCCCCACGCCTGTTTTCTCTTCCAACGCGGCGTCAAGACGCTCGGGGTGCGGATGCGCGCCCACAACGAGAACGGGTTGCGGGTCGCTCAATTCCTCGCCGACCATCCCGCGGTGGCGCGGGTGAATTACCCCGGATTGCCGCAGCATCCCGACTTCGAGCGTGCCTCACGGCTCTTCTCGGGGTTCTCGGGGATGCTCTCCTTCGAGCTGGCGGGGGGCGTCGACGCGAGCTGTGCGTTGATCGAGAGGCTGCAGCTTCCGCTCCATGCGCCCAGCCTCGGGGGCGTCGAGTCGCTGATCACGCGTCCTGCGACGACCTCGCACAGCGAGCTGTCGCCGCCCGAGCGGCTGGCCCTGGGGGTCACCGACGGTCTGGTGCGGGTCTCCCTCGGGATCGAAGACGCAGACGACTTGGTCGACGACTTCGCCCAGGCCCTCGATTCGCTTCTCGAGCGCTGACAAATCGATCGATCGCCGTCGCCGCGCGCTACTTGTTCGCCGAGCGGCGCAGCTCGCGGAGCTGTCGGTAGATCTCGAGGCGGCGCTCGGTGTGCGCCGACTCTTTGTCGATGAATCGTCCGATCGTCCGCATCAGGCCCTCGGTCCACGCGGTGAGTGAGGCGCTTCGCACCTCCCAGCTCGCCGTTCCCCTGAGGAGAGACCCCGATGTCTTTTGGCCTTGAATCACGAACAGGCCGCCATTCTTGTTGAGATAAGCGTGCAGGCTCGCTTGCAGCGATGCGATCGCGTTGTGGATCTCGCGCAGCTCGGCCTCGAGCTCCTGCTCTTTCGGGCTCGGGCTCTGGCTCTTGACGTGATAGAAATGGTCTCGGGCGACGAGCGAGAGGATCGCGCTCAGCACTCCGCCGACGTTCACCAATCCGCTCGCGCTCGTCGGCCGACTCAGCGCGCTTCGCGTCGTCTTCGGCGCCCAGCGCGCCAGGTAGTCGACGCGCCCTCCGCTGGCGAGTCGGTCGAGCAGCGTCCGATCACTCGTGATCACGAGTTGTTTGCCGATCTGCGCGAGCTCGAGAGTGCGGCTACCGAGTTTGATGCCGTAGGCCGCGTAGCGCTCGGTGCGACGCGTGACCAGCGCCGTCCCCGCGAGGCTGGTCGCCAGATTCAAGAGTTGCCGAAAGAGCGTCGGGTTTCGCAGCCCCAAGGTGACGTGCACGTCGAAGACGTCCAGCGGACCGTTGATCCGCCGCGAGCTCGGGATCCGTAACGTCAGATAGCTTTCGACGTGGCCGTCGAGCAGCCCGCCGACGAACTGGTCGAGGGTCTTGCCGAGGGTCTTTTCGATCGACGTCAGCGACTGTTTCACCTCGTCTGGGGCTCCCGCCTGGGCGACCGCCAGGATCAGCCGGAGCAGCTCCTTGGGGTCGATGTGGGCCGACGAGCCGAAGGTGGGGGGCGGCCAGAGGAGTCGCGGGAGCGTGGCGACGAACGGTCCCTTCAACAGCCGCGAGACGTAGGTCTTCGGCCGCAGCTGCATCCGCCATTTGGCTTGGATTCCGCTCGAGCTGAGCTGCGCGCCGATCACGAACTGGCGGAACGGTCGCGCGATCAGCTCGAAAGCCTCGAGAAAGCGCCGTTGCCGCTTCACGTAACGCGCGCGCCAGTCGTTGGGCTGCGGCGATGACTGCATCTGCTTGGTGTGGCGAGCGATGCGGGCTCGAATCTGAGCCGAGATCCCATCGGTCAGCGCCTCGGCGTTCAGCCAGAGGAAACCGTCGCACTTCTTCCCGCCCAACCCATCGAGCGCCCTCTTCAGCACGCCGCTATCGGCCAGCGACTTGGGCAGGCGGGGCTTCGAAAGCGCCGCGGTGAAGCGCTCGAGGTTGGACTGCGCCCGATAGGAGGCGATCAGAAAGATCGCCCAGCGTTTGCGAACGATCAATCGCTCGCGATGCCCCGTGCGAATCACCCGAACCGGCCCCTCTTGGATCAGCTTCGGCGGGTGGCCCATCGAGCGGGTCACGCCGCGGATGAAGGCGTCGCCGCTCGTGATCGGAACGATGACCGCCGTCAGCGGGCCGCGATCGATCGAGACCACGGCGAGAGCGGCACCGCGGCGCACGTCCAGCCCCAGCGCCGTCAAGCCGCGGCGGGAGAGCGGTGAGAAGCGAATGCGCTTGACGGCCCGCTCGTATTTCGCCTTCAACCGCGGGCCGAGCCACGTCGGGATCATCTCGAAGCCGAAGCGCCGGTAGACTTCATCGATGGATCCGGCGCCGATTACGAAGACCGCGCGCTCGGGAAGGAACCGCGCCGGTTCGAGGGGCGAGCTTTGATGCGCCCGCGCC
Organism: Myxococcales bacterium; assembly: GCA_020430585.1. Lineage (GTDB taxonomy): Bacteria > Myxococcota_A > UBA9042 > JAGQJP01 > JAGQJP01 > JAGQJP01. Next base: position 10,155 of record JAGQJP010000423.1, read on the forward strand.
ACGTTGGGTGCAGCACCGAGCAGCGCCAGGGCGAGGAGCGCGGCTCCGAAGGGGCGGGAAAATCTCTGCATGACATCTCCAATCTTGGCTTTTCGCGTTCGTCTGCGGTAGGTTCAGAGTATGACAATCGATTGGCGATGTAAATTCCTCGCACGCAGTGGCGAGGCTATGACACGCATGTCGCGAAAATTCGCAGCTCGCCGCGCGTACGGATGCGGCGAATTGCAAAATTTTCCTTTAGTCATACGAGCTTCTCCGCTTTGTCTGGCCGCGGCACGCATCTTGCTTTTCGATCACTCCTGGAGCTGCGGATGAGTCTGGATAAGCCGCAGCGCAGATGATGATGATGACGCGACTCTTGGAAAGGCCAACGTGGATGAACTGGATCAGGCGCTCATTGCCCGTCGCCTGGCTCGCGCTGATGATCGTCGTGGCGGGTTGTGGCGAGTCCGTCTCTCTGGATTCGAACGCGGGTGTCGGCGGCCAGGTTCTCGATGGGAACGGGAATCCGATCGTCGGCCAGCAGGTCGAGCTCTTCAGCTCTCCTGTCCCCTTCTCGCTCAGCGACGCCTCGTGGAGCCTTCCCTCGTCACCAATGGAAACCTCGAAGACGGATTACGCTGGGCGATACCAGTTCAGCTTCGATGGGTTGGCGCTCGACGGCGCGACGTTCCAGGTTGCGCTGGTCAAAGCGGGCACCGAGCGTCGGACATTTGCGGTCTCGCCGCCGTTCTCGTATCTTCCCCTCGCTGAGCTGCCCGAGCTGCGTCTGTGGGAGGGCGGCAAGATCACCGTCGACTCGATCGACAGGCGGATCAAGGTGAAGTGGGAGCGCCCGTCCAGCGGTCGTCCGGTCTATGTCTCCCTCGAGAGCCCGACGGTCGGTGTGATCTGGCGCGAGACGGTGGAGGCCGACGAGGTCGAGCTTCCGCTCAGCGCGATCCCGCCTGGCGTCGCCGCGCCGAGCGTGTCCCTCTACACGACTGACGAGAATGGCGCTCAATACGGGCAGTTTCTCAAGGAGATTCAGATTCAGACGACGACGCTCTCCCTCAGCTCCGCTGAGCCGGGGGTGCTGATCTCCGATGACGCCGAGACCGCGCTCACCGGCCTTCACGATGGCGATCTGGCGACGGTCAGCGGCCCCGTTTCGCGCGTCCTGATCGACCTGCAACAACCGAAAAAGCTCGCCGCGGTCGTCTTCTATCGCCTCGGTCTGAGCGGAAAACAGACGTCGGTACTGGTGCTGCGCGGTGGCAATCTGGCGACGGAGCGCGCCAAGTGGCAGAAGCTCGGCGAGCTCGAGGTCGAGCCCGGAAACGCGCAATATTGGTGGGCGGTCGACAACCTGAGCAGCTCGGCACCTTACTACCGCTATCTCTTGCTCGAGATCGAGGGTTGCAGCAGCGATTGTCCCGTCGGGCTCTCGCTCGCGGAGATCTCGGTCCTCAGCCCTGACTGAGCCCAACGAACGCAGGCCAACGACCCATTCGATGAACGCTTCGCTCGTCGCGTTCAACGCGTCGTGCGGTGGCCCAGGTCGTTCTGCAGAGAGCGACAGACGGCGGCGATTCGTTCGAAGCTCAGCCGCGCCATCTCCAATTTCGTCTCGTTTCGATCCAGCTCGGCCTGCAGCTGTAGCAGGTTGGCGGCTTGGAACTCGGCGTCCTGATCGCGCTCGTCTGCGAGTGCGGTTTCGACGCTCTTTTTCGACGCGCCGATATCATCGCGGATGCGCTTGTTCTCTTCTTCGAGCATCCGCAGGCTGGAGAGGATGTACGTCAACCCCTCCTGCGCCTCCTTCAACCGCTCGCTCATGCGCGCCGCGCTCGTTGCCGTCGATGCACCGTCTTTGCGACCGACGACCGCCGCGACGAAGCGGCGTACGGGTCCGAACATGCTCTCCCCCTTTGCCAACGGAGCACCGCCACAGGCGGTCTCGTCTCGGGCCGACTCGTGCGAGCCGCGATCGATTCGTCCTCAGCTACCGAGGCGACTGTGGACGTAGTTGACGATCTCGTCGACCACCTGCGCGATCGTTCGATCCGACGTATCGACGAGGCGCGCGTCCGCGGCCTGGCGCAACGGTGCGACCGCCCGCGTCCGGTCGTTGTGGTCGCGTTCGGCGATCTGGTGTCGCAGCTGCTCGAAATCGACCGCCTCTCCGCGCGCTTCGAGGTCTTTCATCCGCCGCTGCGCGCGGGTGTCGAGCGTCGCCGTGAGAAAGATCTTCGCCTCGGCGTGGGGCAGGACGACCGTACCGATGTCGCGCCCCTCCATCACGACGCCACCGCCCGAGGCAAGGTCCCGCTGAAGGCCGAGAAGCGCCTCTCGTACCGCCGGGTGAGCGCTGACCTGGCTCGCGCCTCGCGACATCTCTTCGGCGCGGATCGCCGTCGAGACGTCCTCGTCGCCGAGAAAGACGCGATTTTGCTCGCCGACGGTCTCGAAGCGGATCGGCAGCGTCGCCGCCAGCGCCGCGAGACTGTACGAATCCTCCCAGGCGACATCCGCGCGTCGCGCCGCCAGAGCCAGTGAGCGATAGATCGCTCCTGTGTCGAGAAGGCGGTAGCCGAGGGCGAGGGCCACTCGATGGCTGACGGTCGTCTTGCCCGCACCCGCGGGGCCGTCGATCGCTACGATTGCTCGATGCACAGCGTTCCCCTCATCGTGATAGCTCGTGCAAGATGGTGCGAAAGGTCGGAAACGAGGTTCCGATACAGTCGACGTTCATGATCTCCGTCGTTCCGTCGGCGAGGCAACCCAAGATCGCTAGAGACATCGCGACGCGGTGGTCGCCATAGCTCTGAGCGCGGCTCCCGATCAGGGGATTGCCGCCGTGGATCGTCAATCCGTCGCGGTGCTCTTCCACGGGGACACCGAATCCGCTCAGCTCGTTGGCCATCGCCGCGATCCGGTCGCTCTCTTTGACTCGCAGCTCTTCGGCATTGCGGATCCGCGTCGTCCCCCGCGCGACCGCGGCGAGGACGCAGATGATCGGGAACTCGTCGATCGCTCGCACCACCATCTCGCCTTCAATCGTGGTTCCCCGAAGCTGTGACCCGCGCACGAGGACGTCGGCGATCGGCTCGCCCGCCGACTCGTCCACGTTCAACAGCTCCAGCTCGACGCCCATTTGGCGCATCACGTCAAAAACACCCGTTCGCGTCGCGTTGATTCCAACTCTTCGCACGACGAGCTCGCTCTCTGGCAGGGCGGCGCCGAGAGCCAAGAAGAAGGCGGCGCTCGAGATGTCGCCGGGAACGTCGATTTCCCGGCCCTCGAACGGCGCGGGTTTCTCGATCACCAGCGAGCTACCGCGCCGTCGCAGCTTCACCCCGAAGTGCTGCATCATCCGTTCGGTGTGATCACGTGAGGGGCCCGGGTCGGTGATCTGCGTCGCGCCTTCGGCCCACATTCCCGCGAGGAGCAAGCAAGACTTGATCTGCGCGCTCGAGACGGGAAGCTGGTAGCGGATCGCCTGCAGCGCCGTGTTCCCACGGATCTGCAGCGGCGGGAAGTTGTCCTCTCGCGCGGCGTCGATCATCGCCCCCATCTGGCGCAACGGCTCGATCACCCGTCTCATCGGTCGGCGACTGAGCGACTCGTCGCCGACGAGCCGACTCTCGAAGGGCTGTCCGGCGAGCATGCCGCTCAACAGGCGCATCGTAGTGCCCGAGTTGCCGCAGTCGAGATCGCCCGTCGGGGCGCGCAGACCCTCGGTTCCGACGCCGTGAATCTGCAGGCGATTCGGGCCCGTGGGCAAGATCGGCACCCCCAGCCGTCGGAAGATCTCGACCGTCGAGTTGTTATCCTCGCCGAAGGAGAAGTTGTCGATGATCGTGGTGCCCGTCGCCAACGAGCCGAAGATCACGGCGCGGTGGCCGATCGACTTGTCTCCCGGTACGCGCACGTCGCCCACGACC